>CBFQYI010000668.1:0-2108 GCA_965720825.1 uncultured Chryseobacterium sp.
AGAGACCCATTCTTTGGTAAATAGGTGCAGCTTGCCGTTCAAATAGATCATAGCTTCTGCATCGAAATCATTCTTTGTATTTTTAGAAATAAATTCAGTCTGTTCGGGATAATAAAAAGAAATAGCGGTCCCATCTAAAGCCCTTTCTGAAACGGGAATTTTAGAAACATTCGCAGAATCAAGACGTCCGTAGGGAACTTTGTAAATCATCAGATCTTTCCTTGTGCCGGCATTATTTCCGAAATCTCCGATGTAAAAATTCTTTCCATCATTAGTTAAGGCTTCCCAATCTGTGTTGATTAAATTGGTTTTCAGCGTTCTGATAATTTCACCATTCTTTTTATCAATTTCAAAAAGCTCAGCAGTGTTTCCACTATCATTGAATGTATATAATTTACCGTTTAAAATATTCAGTCCTGAGGTTTCCTCAATCTTGTCATCCAGATAATTAACTCTGTATTTTTTTATTTTCAGAAAATCGGTCTGCTGAGAAAATGCAGATTGACCCACGAAAAGAGCAATAATCAGAAGGATTTTTTTCATAAAACAAAAGTAGGGTTTTATTCTGAGGTGAGATGCGGGATGCGGGTATTGAGTTGGAGGGTTTGGGAGTTGGAGAGCTTGAGTGAGATATGAGATTCGGGTTGCGGGTTGCGGGATGCGGAATTCGGGTTTAAGGGGAGAGTGTAGATTCCTACGGAATGGACAAACTAAGCGTTTTTATTCATCCGTCCACATTGTCATTTCGTAGGAATCTAGATATTATATTTAGCCTTTGGGATACAGGGAGTCGCGGGATTCGAGGTTCGGGTTATTGAGTTGGAGGGTTAAAGAGTATCTCCATTCATCTTTTTACCTTTTTACCCTTTAGGTTCCATCCTAAAAATAGAAAAACGGGCCAAAATAGCCCGTTTTTCCCTTAGATTTCTATTGATTTTAAAACAGAAGTTAAGCCGTTTTCTGCTCTTTCTGATTTTGCTGTTGTTCTTTCTTTTTGGCCTGTCTGGCAAAATATTCTTTCTGGTATTGTCTTACCGTTTTTCCGGTTCCATCATGTCTCCATCCCGGTGAATTGAAAATATAATTAACTCTGTCTGTAAATTTTAATCCTGGCTGCTTCAAATCTTTCCAGATTTTTCTCCATTCATAAAAAAGAACGGTATCCGGCCTGTTATCGGGCATTTTTGGATAGATCCCATATTTTACAGGTACATTCGGATCTTCTTTTTGAAAGGTTCCGAATATTTTATCCCAGATAATGAGACACATTCCCATGTTTTTATCCAGGTATTTTACATTACATGCATGATGAACACGGTGGTGGGAAGGTGTTACCAAAATATATTCTAAGAATCCCATACTCTTCACAGTCTGTGTGTGTACCCATGTTCCATACACTTGTCCGATGGCATAAGCCACCATGATATGCCATGGATTGAATCCTAAAAATGCAAGCGGTGAAAAATACAAATATCTGTAAAGCGGCTGTAGTACAGGGCTTCTGAATCCAGTTGTCAGATTGAAATATTCTGAACTGTGGTGTGTAATATGAACTGCCCAGAATGCTCTGGAACGGTGGTCTACATAATGCAGTACGTAATAAGCAAAGTCTGTGATTATAAAACAAGCCAGCAAATACCAGATACTTAGATCCCATGAGAAAATCCTGTGATGGTAAAAGAAAAACATCACTCCCATGGCAAATGCCTTCATGATAAGGTCAAGACCAAAGTTCATCAATGCAAGATAAACATTGGTAGCAAGATCTTTTCCACTGTATAGCTTAGCTTCTGAAACGTGGCTGTAAATCATTTCAGCTAAAATAACAGTAGCATGCAATGGAATAGCCCATGCATACACATTTTCCAGCCCATCCTCGCTCATAAGAAAATCCATCATCACAAAATAATTTGTGCAAAGGTAGGGTTTTAACCTATTTTTTAAGAAAGTTTTAGGCTTTTTTTAAGGAAATTTTAATCTGTTGTTTTGTTGGCTAACTGTCCGCAAGCGGCATCAATATCACCTCCACGGCTTCTTCTGACCATTACAGTTACTCCTGCATTTTCAAGCTGTCTGATGTAATTTTCTTCAGCCTGTTTGTTGCACTG
>CBFQYI010000669.1:0-2103 GCA_965720825.1 uncultured Chryseobacterium sp.
GAGAATTAACCTTTATCCCCAAACATATTTTACCTTCATAGGGAGCAGATGTCATTGAATAATCATTAATAACCTCTTTCCCATGGGATTGAAATCGTATACTGACGAACTGCCCTGCTTCGAATCTGAAATTTTCCTTTAAATTCTCAGGAATATCAAACTCCAGAGAAAAAGTATTTTTGGTCAGCTCTTCCTTTTTCGCTATTTTTAACGGATGAAACTGTATCAGTTTCCCCTTATAGATTTGTTGTTCCATAACTTCAATTCAAAAATAGATAAAAAATAATTTATGAAGAAGATAATTTTATCCACGTTACTTCTTACTGCACTGTACAGCTGTAAAAAAGAAGGTCAGAAATCTGAAAACACAGCAGCTGCAGACTCTCTTTCTGTATCTCAAACTACAGAAACAGAAGGAAGTACAGCCATTCCCAAAGAACTTTCTCCTGAAAATGTAAGCCAGCATTTAGCAAAAAATAATGATACGTTATATGTAACCAACTTTTTTGCAACGTGGTGTGGCCCATGTATCAGAGAAATTCCAAGTTTTAAAAGTAAAATGGATGAGTTAAAAGGAAAACCTGTAAAGTTTACTTTCGTCAATCTTGATGATAAGGCAGATTGGGCTGGAGCTGTTAAGAATTTTGCTACAGAAAATAAATTGGGAAGCAGTATTATCTTACTGGATGGACAAAAATTAGATCAAAACTTCTTCCATAACAACTTCAAACAATGGGACGGAGGTTCTATTCCTTTTACTTTCATGAGAAAAGGTGATAAAACCGATGAATATCTGGGAATGATGACGGAAGATGTTTTGAATTCAAAAATTGATTCTTTTTTAAAATAAAATAGACTGAACTCTTTCTGAATCATGTCAAAAAGATTTAAAATCCTGTGTTTATTATTCGTGATCGCCATTATGATAAGTGCGGTTATTAATCTGAACACAGGATTTTTAGGTTTACGTTTCCAGGATTTCTTTCAGGATTCTGCGCATAGCCAGATTGCTGAGATCCGTATCAACCGGGTTCTGGTAATGATGCTGGCTGGAATTTCCATTCCTACTTCTGGTTTTCTGATGCAGGAATATTTTCAAAACCCACTCGCTGGGCCAGATATATTGGGAATAACTTCAGTCGCCAGTTTATCGGTTGCCTTCTATATTTTCTTTTCCCATAATATCTTACTTCCCGAATTTTTACAGAATAGTTTTCTCAGTTTATCAGCTATTGGAGGCAGTTTACTGCTAATGCTGATCTTACTGTCGATGTCTAACAGACTTCAGGACAAGTCCTATCTTATTATTTTCGGGTTCCTGGTATCTGCTTTTGCTGGTGCCATTGTATCTCTGTTGCAATTTTATGCCGAAAACCAGAGTTTGAAAAACTATATCTTATGGTCTTTTGGAGCGAATAATATGGTAACGAGAAATCAGATTTATGTACTGCTTATATTAGTTTTAATCGGAATGTTCATCTGTTTCAGAGCGATAAAACCACTCATTGGAAACTCTCTGGGCAATTCCTATGCACAAAGTTTGGGTGTGAATTTGAAACAGTTGAAACTTTTAATAATCGTGGCGTCCTCTCTCCTATCTGCTTCTGTTACTGCGTTTTTAGGACCTATCCTTTTTATTGGAATCATTGTTCCCCACTTTTGCAGACTGGTCTATAATCCCTCAAAATTATGGCAGCAATGGATTCTTAATATGTTTCTGGGAATGCTCATTATGCTATTCTTCTCCGTTATTGCAGAGAAAACACAGATTCCTTTGAATGTGATAAGCTCTGTATTCGGAATTCCTGTGATTCTGATGATGCTTTTGAAACAGAATAAAGTGTAAAAACATCAATGAAAATATAAATCATTAATTTAAAACTCTTGCAGATTATCCAGATGAAGCAGATTTTGGGAATAAATTCTTAACTTTCTTCATCAAATAAAAAAGAGAAAATATTCGTAATGTGTCATTCCGAAGGAATCTAAATCAGATTTAGAATTCTGAATTAAATACGAAAACGCAAAGGCGCAATAAAAATGAATCTGACATTGTTTTTAAGACGCAAAGATTTTATCTCCGATAAAATTTAGCACTGCATA
>CBFQYI010000670.1:0-2069 GCA_965720825.1 uncultured Chryseobacterium sp.
ATGGGAATGGGTCCTATCTATGCCATTCCAAAAGCATTGAAACAAGCTGGTTTAGAATTAAAAGATATTGATTTGATCGAGCTTAACGAAGCTTTTGCCTCTCAGTCAGTTGCTATTAAAAAAGAATTAGGATTAAATCCTGACATCTTAAACGTAAACGGAGGAGCAATTGCCCTTGGACACCCGCTTGGATGTACAGGAACTAAACTAACGGTACAACTTCTTGACGAAATGAGAAGACGTGGCAACAAGTACGGAATGGTTTCTATGTGCGTGGGAACAGGACAGGGAGCTGCTTCTATTTTTGAACTCCTTTAAATAAATAAAGACTAAGAAGAAAAACGACAAAGAGATAATAGACAGATAGAAAATAGACCACAATAACAATCTATCATCTATCCGTCTATTATCTGAATGTCTCAAAAAATTTTAAAAACAAAATAATATATGGCTACATTAAAAGGCGGGGAATTCCTAATCAAACAAATTCCTGCAAACGAAATTTTCAGTCTTGAAGAACTGAGTGAAGAACAAAAAATGCTTCGTGATTCTGCGAAAGAATTTATAGATAGAGAAGTAATTCCACATCATGACCGTTTTGAGAAAAAAGACTATGAATTGACCGAAAAAACAATGCGTCAGCTAGGTGAAATGGGACTTTTGGGAATTACTGTTCCAGAAGAATATGGTGGTCTTGGAATGGGATTTGTGAGCACGATGCTGGCTTGTGATTATGTTTCAGGAGGAAATGGCTCATTAGCAACAGCTTATGGAGCACATACCGGAATCGGGACTCTTCCAACTCTTCTTTACGGAAGTGAAGAATTAAAAAAGAAATATCTTCCGGATTTAGCTACCGGAACAAAATTTGGGGCATATTGTTTGACTGAACCGGATGCCGGATCTGATGCCAATTCAGGAAAGACAAGAGCAAAATTGTCTGATGATGGAAAACATTACATTATCAACGGACAAAAAATGTGGATTTCAAATGCAGGTTTTGCTGATACTTTCACTTTATTTGCTAAAATTGATGATGATAAAAACATTACAGGTTTTGTCATCAACCGTTCAGAATTAGAAGATCCAAACAGCTTATCTTTTGGTGAAGAAGAACATAAATTAGGGATTCGCTCCTCTTCGACTCGTCAGGTTTTCTTTAATGATATGAAAGTTCCTGTCGAAAATATGCTAGGAGAAAGAAATAATGGTTTCAAAATAGCTTTGAATGCATTAAATGTTGGTAGGATTAAATTAGCTGCTGCAAATCTTGACGGGCAAAGAAGAATTTTAAACCATTCTATTCAGTATGCAAACGAAAGAAAACAATTTGGAGTTTCAATTTCAACTTTTGGGGCAATCAGAAAGAAAATTGCTGAAATGTCTACCGGAGTTTTCGTAAGTGAAGCTGGTTCTTATCGTTTAGCAAAAAATGTAGAAGATAAAATTGCTGAATTGGTTGCCGGAGGAATGGATCATCAACAAGCTGAATTAAAAGGTGTTGAAGAATTTGCAGTTGAAGCTTCTATCTTAAAAGTTTTTGTGTCTGATCTTACTCAAAATACAGCTGATGAAGGAATTCAGATTTATGGAGGAATGGGATTCTCAGAAGATACTCCAATGGAGTCTGCTTGGAGAGATGCAAGAATTGGAAGAATTTATGAAGGTACCAACGAGATCAACAGATTGTTAGCTGTAGGAATGCTGATCAAGAGAGCAATGAAAGGCGAATTGGATCTTTTATCTCCTGCCATGGCAATCAGCAAAGAACTGATGGGTATTCCTTCATTTGAAGTTCCTGATTATTCAGAATTCATGAGTGAAGAAAAAGCAATTATCGCTAACCTTAAGAAAGTATTCTTAATGGTTTCCGGAGCTGCTCTTCAGAAATACATGATGGATATTGAAAAACAACAGCATTTATTATTGAATGCATCTGAAATCCTTAACCAGATCTACATGGCAGAATCTGCAGTATTAAGAGCAGAGAAACACTTCTCTCCTGAATCTGTAGAAGCAGCTATGGCTCAGTTAAACCTTTACAAAGCGGTTGAGAAAATCATCACTGC
>CBFQYI010000671.1:0-2056 GCA_965720825.1 uncultured Chryseobacterium sp.
TAAACCTCCAGCATGAATGTTGTGAGAACTTAAAACACAAATATCAAGAGGGTCATGATCACCCATAGTAACATCAGTAGCTCCTGATTCTACAGCAAGTCTCATCACTTCTTTATCACAGTATGTTCTTGGAACAAAACCATATAAAGCCGGGATAATGTTAGAGAATTTCTGTGGTCTGTCTACCTTTAAGTATCCTGTTTCTTTATCTACTTCATATTTAATAGTATCTGAAGGAACAATTTCCACAAATACATTGACAACATTTGGCGCATCTTCTCCTGCAGAAATTCCGTGCCATGGATGTGCTTTAAAATTTGGAATCATTATTTATCTGTTATTTTTTAAGTTATTATTAAAATTTCTTTTCTTAAATCTTCTATGGTTTCAGCAATATAATCATTGCTTTCCATATAATTCATGATGAAAATCGTTTTGAATTCATCCAGCTGAACTTCTCCTTTCAACCCGTCATAGGTTTTGTGAAGCAGTTCTATAATCGCATTCTTTGAATCAACAATATTCTTCCATGAATTTTTTGTGATGTACAACTGCTGTGAAGAGTTATACTCAAATTCTTCATTGATTGCTTTTTCTGTCAGGAAAATAAATTCATGAACCGCCAGTCCTCTGTCGAACCTCTGGATAAGGTTGGATGGTTTCATTCTGTCCAGAAACAAAGTCATTCTTTCATAAGAATGTGCTTTATTCTCTGAATTTGATTTCACGGTAAGCAGTTTGATTTCCTGGTTCTTAAGCGTAATGTATGAGTGTACAAATTGTCTGAGCAAAACCAGAAAAGGAATTGCAATAATTAATGCAAATGCATAGGGTAAATATCCTGAGAGACTCGTCATAATTTTAGACTGCAAAATTACTAATTATTTTCCGTCTTCTAAAGAGTTTTTAAAGATATCCACTTTAGAAATTTGTATATAGACCAATGCAAGCATGATTATCAGATAAAAGCCAAGCATCATCCTGTTTACCAGAGATGGAAAAACCAAAAATCTCAACAAAACAGTTCCATAAATAATAACAAAAAACAAGATTTCAGCCTGGTTCTTTTTATTACTGAATGAAAAATGCTTAGCAAGAACAACCACAATAAAAATCAATAAAACCGGAAAATAGGAGCCGTTGAATTCCAACATGATATTACTTTTAATAAAGTGAAAATAATCTGCAAAGGAAAACGGATCGGGATTTGAGACAGGATAAATCTGAACTTTAGTAAACTGATTCATAAAAAGTGTAGACCAAGAAACCTGATTGAAAACCTGTATTAAAAAGAAGGAAAGAAATAGATACCCGTATGATATCAATAATGAACCTGTTTTAATCTGAAGATTATTCCTGTAAAAATAAATAAGAGCGTACAGGAATGAATACAATATAAGATATTCCGGTCTTGTGAGCACACACAGCATGGCCAATATGCTTGCAAAAAAAAAGGTTTTTCTCACTAAAAATACATAAAAACTCAAAAGAAGCAACAGACATGATAAAGAATCTGCTGAAACATGTCGGGCTGCCTCCGGTAAAGGTTTGAACAATGAAATTAAAATAGTAAGAATAAAGGCAAGAGGATAATTTTTAAGAATTTTTATCAAAAAGCTGAAAATCAGAATAAGAATCAATGCATATGAAATAACTGAAATCAAAGAAATGGATGTAGAAGCACTGAAACCAAGCTTAAACAATGACCAGCCGATAAAATTATAAAAAGGCTTTACCACAAAAAGCTGTAACTCTTCTTCGTAGGCTTTGGGGTTTTGTGAGATTATTTTATAGTAGGTACTCTCGCCTTTTGCCACTTCCTCAACCATTGGATTAACAGGCCCAAGTCCTGCAAAGTCGGGATTCTTTTCCCTCAGTTCGTCATATACCTTCTGATGAATTTCTTCAATTTTCATTTCAGGATATTCCGTTTTATAAATCAGCCCCATATAGGCCTCCATATCAGTGTTGTAATAATGATGGGTATACAAGTAGTATGACATCATGCATACATAGATTGAAAATATAAAAACAAGAATATTCTTCTTTTTTTCCA
>CBFQYI010000672.1:0-2053 GCA_965720825.1 uncultured Chryseobacterium sp.
TGGCAAGTCATACTCTAAGTATAGATTTGTTCAAATTTTAATATTAGTTAATTAGATAATTTGTTGCTGTGCCAAGAGTATTTGTCGCCGCAGATATTTATAGAAAAAATGAAATTCAAAAGATTCAACAAAATTTGGTCTCCTATTGGAATTTGGATAATAAAAATTTAAAACTGGTGCGGCCAGAAAATTTTCATTTTACGCTTGTATTTTTTGGCGAAGTTAACAACTCGATACTTGATAAGATAGTTACCAAAATTTCTGAGATTGACTTTCACTCATATAAAATTAATTATGGCAAGATAGGAGCGTTTCCAAATAATAATCATGCTAAAGTAGTTTGGCTCGGATTGGATGAAGCTACAGGGCTCGCATTCAACGAGATGTCAGATAACGTCATATCTAAATTAATAGAATTAGACTTAAAGTTAGAAAAAGAGATAGAAAAAGAGATAAAACCACACATAACACTATTTAGAACAAAGAAGGTTTCCCTAAATTTGAATCAAGAATACATTGAATCCGATTTTACTATTAGTGATAGAATTGATACAATTTCTGTAAAAAAGAGCATGACTACATCACATGGTCCTATATATGAGAACATAATTTCGGTGAAGGGTAAATGAATAGTATAGATGAAGTTACACGAATGATATCAGAATCCTCTATTCCACCAAAATTAAAACAGAACGAGTTAGAAAAAATATCAAAAGAAATTCAGAAAGAAATAATGAACTTTAATGACAAGAGAATCTTAAAGGTGATAGTTGGCGGTTCGTTTGCCAAAGGTACGTGGCTTGAAATTGATACTGACATAGACTTTTTTGTAATGATTGAACCGACAGTAGAACGAAATGAATTTGAAGAACTAGGTAAATCGGTAGGTTTCCATGCTTTGAAAAAATACAGTCCCTATTTACGATATTCTGAACATCCGTATGTTGAGGGGAAGGTAAATGGAATCAGAATAAACATAGTACCATGTTACAAGGTTCAGCTGAATAAATGGAAAAGTGCCGCAGACAGATCTCCATTTCATACTATTTTCATGGAGACGAAGTTAAACGAATTATTGAAAAGTGAAGTCAGGGTGCTAAAAAGATTCTTAAAATCAATTGGGATATATGGTTCTCAGATATCCATTTCAGGTTTTAGTGGGTATGTAACAGAAGTACTTATTTTGAAATACGGCTCATTCAGAAATGTTCTCCAAACATTTGCTGAACTCGGACCAAACTACATTGTTTCACTTGAATCGCCAGACCAAAGCGCAATCGAAAAATTTCGAAGTCCCATAATAATAATTGATCCTATTGATTCAAATAGAAACCTGGGAGCCGCAATTTCAGCAGAGTGCCTTGCAAAATTTGTGCTGGCCTCAAGACTTTTTCTAAAAGCACCTTCCACAAAATTTTTTATGAAATCGAGCAGGTCTAATACAAAAATTATAAGTGATATCAAATCAACTTTGTTAATAATTGATTTCAAAATCCAGATAAGAAGCCCCGATATATTGTGGGGGCAGCTTAAGAAGAAACTAACTAGCATCTCAAACCAGCTAACAAATGCAGGATTTGAAATAATCAAGAAATTTTGTTTTACTGATGAACAGGAACATGCAGCATTCATTTTTATGATAAAATATACTAATCTCCCAAAAATAAATCTGAATGTGGGACCTAAAATATTTCTAAAAAACGAAACAGATTCATTTATCAAAAAAAGGGCAGAGAAATCTATTATGACATGGACCGACGATATGACAATAGTAAGTATAGAAGAGAGAGAGAAGACGTATATAAAAGAACATACAAACCAAATAATTCAAAATGACATTGAATCAGGAAAGCCTATTGGCATTTCACTGGATCTTAAAAATGGTTATTCTATTTATATAGGAAATGAGAAAAAGTTGAGTAGTTTTATTTACAGTGCTATTAATCATATGGTTCGTGATGGAGAATTTATTAGACAGTGAAAATAGGGGAAGTCTAAAACTTTTGCTAACTTATCCCTTATTTGATGAAAATACTTATGACAGGAGGATGGA
>CBFQYI010000673.1:0-2052 GCA_965720825.1 uncultured Chryseobacterium sp.
TCATCTCACATCTTTTACCGCTGGAAAGTATGTCCAACCTTATTCCCAATCCAATGATCAGACTGGATATGGCCAAAATGATGGGATTAAAATATGAATTCCACTACCCTACAGAAAGCCTTATCGCTTGCCTGGTGTGGTGTGCTATTTTTATATTCGGATCGTACTGGATTCTGAGAAAAAGGGATTGGTAGATGGTAATATTTAGAATGTAAAGATTTAAAAATTACAATATTTAAAGATTACAATTAAAGTGGTTCGTTTTCGGATCACTTTTTTTATTTTAAATAAAAAATATATTTTTTAAAGTCAAGACAACTTCATCATTAAAAACTTTCTTAATAACTTAAGGATTTCCGTAACAAAATCAAAATCTTTATTTTAACTAGCAAAAGTAATTCATACACAGCAATTTAACACAAAAAAACAATTCCATTGTCGTTTGATTTATTTTAATATTTTTGAAGCGATTTTTTAAATTAATAACTAATCATTACACAAAACACTTATGAAAAAATTATGATTAGTAGCAACATTAGGCGTTGCAGGGTTAATGAGTACTAAAGGCACAGAAATAAAAGAAGTAAAAACAATAAAAAAACAGAAAAAGCATTTTATCATCCAATAAAAATTACTTCTTCATGCGGATATACAGAATATATTGAACTTGGAGGTTCAAATATTAGCTGTATCGAAGTGGAAATTGACAGAATGGAAATAGAGTGCAATGCGCCAATAACTGGATGGGGATATGCATAATTAAGTATGAAAACACGTTTGTTTTTAATATTAAGTCTATTTGGAGTATTTATTTTAGCTCAGGAGACCTATAAAGATAATAAAAACTATTCGGATTTGCAGGTGAAATATTTATATAAATCGGCTCGAGACACTAACGATATAGGTAATAAAATTGCAGAAGTCATGATTTTAGACTTAAATCCAAATTCTTCACTTTATTATAGTGATGCCTTTTTACAACGTAGAAAAGCTATTGAAACCCAATTGCAGATTGCAAAAAATAGCGGTGGAATGGCTGAAATTAACGCTGGAAAAATGGCAAAGCCAAAGGTTGATTATTCAGTTTATCGCAATAATGGAAAAACAATAGTTACAAGTCGTTTAGGTTCTGATCTTTTTTCATTTGAAGGAGAACACCCAAAATGGAACACCAATTATAATGAAGAACGGACTATTTTAAACTACAAGTGTAAAAAAGCAACTACAATTTTTAATAAGAGAAAGTATGTTGCTTGGTACACTAAAGATATTCCAATTTCAGAAGGGCCTTATAGATTTAAAGCATTGCCGGGGCTTATTTTAGAAGTTGAAGACTTAAACGGATATGATACGTTTGACGCTATTGGAATAGAAAAAAAACAGATGGAAATTTCTCAACTTCAAAAAGGCATTACTGTAACAAGGGATGAGTATTTGAAAAAACGAGAAGAATTTAAATCTAATCCGTTTCGGGGTAAAATAATGGATCAAAGTAGACGTGCAAGCTTAGAATATGCAATTAAAAAATTTAACAACTCTTTAGAGCGGTAACACAAAGAGAGTGTGTCCTAAAAGTCAGATAAACCTTCTGGGAATCAAATATTCATATACTTTTCCTGTATAAGCAGATACGAATAAATTTAACTCAAAATAAAAAGGCTGCCAATTGGCAGCCTTCCTTTCATATTACTTTTTATCTAACAACGGAAGATATTTTCCGTATCCTTTGCTTTCCATTTCCGCTTTTGGAATAAATTTCAGCGAAGCACTGTTGATACAGTAACGAAGTCCTCCTTTATCCTGTGGTCCGTCTGTGAAAACATGACCTAAATGGGCATCACCGGTTTTACTTCTTACTTCTACTCTATCCATACCATGGGAACGATCCAGCTTTTCATCAATTAAACCTTTGGTAATCGGTTTTGAGAAACTTGGCCATCCACAGCCGGATTCAAATTTATCTGTAGAGACAAACAAAGGTTCTCCTGTGGTAATATCTACATAAATTCCTTCACGGGTTTCGTTCCAGTATTCATTCTGGAAAGGTCTTTC
>CBFQYI010000674.1:0-2051 GCA_965720825.1 uncultured Chryseobacterium sp.
GTGGAACTGTTCCTTTTTCTATGATCCACTTTCCTGTTAATGTTGTTCTTAAGCAATAAAAGTAACTTTTTAATTTTACTTCATCACTTATGCAGGCTTCCAGATATTTCTTGCTCATGCTCAGATAATGATAAGAAACCGCTATAGGAGAAAAGCAGGCATCAGCCAAAGGTTTAAAGAGTTCTACAAACTTTTCATCCGCTTTATACACGATAGGAGAATAGAACCAGCTCAGTAAAGCTGCATTCGATTTCAATAAAAGGTGAAAGGTCTTTCTCAGATCCCAGCCGGAACCATCCAGATCATCTTCTGTCATAAATTCTATCGTTTCATCCTTATCCCAGGGAGAAAGATACCAGTCTTTGTCATGGCGGTATATAAAACGTATATCATAATCACTGTCAGGAGACGCAAAACCCCATGCCCGGCTCCCTGATTCTACGGCAAGAAGGACTTCTACGCCCTTTGCAGCCTCAACTTCTTTTATTTTTTCAAGTATTTTTGGTGTCATTGTTTTTTATTTATTGTGCAAAGTAAAAGATGAGGTGCGCAATGTTCTTACGTTGTTGTTTTGAGGTTCGGGATTCGGGGTTCGGGATTCGAGTTACGAGATCCGGGTTTCGGGTTGGTGAGTTTGAGGATAAGTGAATATTGCGGGCTAAAATTTTTCTGACTTTTGAAAATTGGGCGTTAAAAAAATAAATTTTGTGAACGTTAAGAAAATTCTCCTGTCTGAGTGCGACGAATAGATTGATACAAAAAAGCAATAATGAATTCGCACGAGTTGAGAATTTTTAGAGAACACATTTTATTTTTAGCTCAATTTTCAAGGTCTTGACCTTTTATTTCTTTTGTGTTAAGACAAAAGAAAAAGACTCATTGAATTTTACTAATATTGCATTTTTCTATTTAACATAACTATAAACATCCATGCTATCATCAGAATTACAGCATAAAATTGATTTTAAGACAAAACCATTAGGTGCATTAGGACATCTTGAACATATTGCCCACAAAATCGGAATGGTTCAGAAAACCACTTCACCACAGCTACTGAATCCTCATATGGTGGTTTTTGCGGCCGATCATGGGATTGCTACAGCGGGAGTAAGTGCTTATCCACAGGAAGTTACCTATCAGATGGTGATGAATTTCCTGGGCGGAGGGGCAGCCATCAATGTTTTTTGCAGGCAGAATGATATTACAATCAAAATTGTGGATGCCGGAGTCAATTTCGACTTTCCGGAAGGATTGGATCTGGTGGATAAAAAGGTTAGAAAATCCAGCCGTAATATTCTGGAAGAACCTGCCATGACACCTGAAGAGTATCAGCAGGCACTTAAAAATGGAAAAGCTGTGGTGAATGATATTGCGAAAAAAGGCTGTAATATTATCGGCTTCGGTGAAATGGGAATCGGGAATACTTCCGCTTCTTCTTTGATGATGAGCAAGCTCTTTGACATTCCGATTATCAATTGTATCGGACGTGGAACGGGACTGAATGATCATCAGCTGGACAATAAGGTCAGTATTTTAAAAGAAGCTATTGAAAAATATCCGGATGAAATGACTGAGGATGAAATTGCCCAAACATTTGGCGGATTAGAAATTGCCCAAATGATTGGAGCCATAGAAGAAGCTTATCATCACAATATACTGATCATGGTAGACGGATTTATCGCAACGGTTGCTGTAGCCACGGTCTGGAAAAAGAATCCTGAAGTGTTGAACAACTGTATTTTCTGCCATGTAAGCAATGAAAATGCTCATCCTCAGCTATTGGGACTGATGAGAGAGCAGGCCATTCTCAATCTGAATTTACGCCTCGGAGAAGGAACAGGTTGTGCATTGGCGTATCCGATTATTCAGAGTGCGGTTAATTTCCTGAATGAAATGTCAAGCTTTGAAGATGCTCATATTTCCAATAAATCATCTTAGTTTTATAAAATAATAAAGGGGCAATGAAGCCCCTTTTATCTTAAATTAATGACAATTAGTAAGTGTGTGCAACATCTTTACCTGTAAACATCATTCTTACAGGTTTATTTTGA
>CBFQYI010000675.1:0-2043 GCA_965720825.1 uncultured Chryseobacterium sp.
ATCAAATCTTATTTCAACGGAGGTTCCAACGATATCAGAGCCTGGGTAGCCTTTGGAGGGTTAGGTCCTGCCGATTCTCAGGTGGATGAAAGAGTTCGTACCTATATGACAGATAACTTAAAGCTTACAACCAATATTGAATATAGAATCCCTTTCAATAAAACCTATGAAGGGGCATTATTTACAGATATCGGGAATACATGGAGTCTTCGTAACTATAACGACGGCTATGGAGATGAATTCAAATTCGGGAAGTTCTGGAAACAGGTAGGTATCGGAAGTGGATTTGGGTTAAGGTTAAATATTGCTTATGTAACGGCGAGAATTGACCTTGCGTATAAGATCTATGACCCGAATAAACCTGAAGGTGACCGATGGAGATTCAAAAACATCCAGCCTTTCAAACCAACAGTGAATATCGCGTTCGGATATCCTTTCTAGTCCGGAGAAACGCCTAAAATAAAATATACTACAGCAATCACACGGGCGAGGATTTCCCTCGTCTGGTTTCTGTAGAAACTCTCAGGTTTTGTGACATCCTGCGCATCAAAGCCCAAGGCATTCATATCATTATTTCTTGCAAAAAAAAGTGCTCTCAGGTTGTGAAATCCCTGAGATACAATAATGACATTTTTCTTCTTATAAACATCCTTACAGCGGAGAATACTTTTATAGGTATTAAAGCCTTTCGGATCTTCCACAATAATATCCTCCGGAACTCCTTCCTGATTAATCAGATAATTTTTCATAGCTCCCGGCTCGTTATAGCCTTTACTCTTCTCCCCGCTTACGATAATTTTCTTGATCTTTCCATGATGGTAAAGAAGTGCTGCAGCATCCATTCTTTTGGTGAAATAAGGATTGGATTTTCCGGATCTCATTTTGGGAGATGTTCCCAGAACCAAAGCAATTTCTCTGGGTGGAATTTTGGAAATTTTGGTATAGGTTCTCCCGTTGGTCAGCCCGAAAACCCACACATTACAGAAGCATATCATCAGAATTCCCAATTCCAGTGATATAAAGCCAAGGTTAAATATGTTCCTAATAATTCTCAACTAAGATCAAAGTTAAGCTTTATTTTTTTACTTTTCACAATAGACATACAAGCTAAAATATGTCCCTGCTCTTCCTCTTTTTCGGTAAGATACTCATTCTCCAATAGTTCCACTTCTCCTTCCTCCAAAGAACATTCACAACTTCCACAGATTCCCGACTTGCAGGAATAAGGTACAGGAAATTTCTGCATCAGAAGCTGTTGAAGTATTTTATCCTTATTATCAGGAAGCTGGGTCGTATAATTTTTTCCCAGCATGGTAAATTCTACCTCAATATTTTCAATCAGAGGAAAATCTTTTTCTACAGGATAAATATCATCATTAAATTCTTCAAAAAGTTCAAAATGGATATTCTTTTTCGGAATTCCATGGTGATAACATGCATTGGCCAATGTCTTGATCATTTCACCTTTTCCGCATATCAATACTTCATCCACTGCATCCCAAATGGTAGATTCTTCATCTGTATCATCCAAATGAAGGATCTGATTGATGATCAAATGTAATTTCTTTTCATCCAGCCTGCCATAGAAAAATTGGTCTGCTGTTTTTTCTTGTGAGAAAAAGTAAAATATCTGAAGTCTGTCCCCACATGTTCTGGCCAGATTATCCAGCTGTTCGCGATAGACTAAATCTTCTGAACTTTTATTTCCAAAAAATAAAAACAAACGTGTTCTGGGTTCGTTATGAAGGATATTTTTAAAATGGCTTAAAATGGGGGTAATTCCAATACCAGCAGCAAAGGCAACAATAGTCCTGAATTCGCTGGGTTTGGATACTATTGTGAATCTCCCTGCCGGTTCACTCACCCACAGTTCATCACCTGCATTATAATTTTGAAATAGCTGCGAAGTAGCTCCTTCAGCGGAATTGACCTTTATCCCCAGACCTATTTTCCCTTCGTAAGGAGCTGAAGTCATTGAATAATCATTAATAACCTCTTTCCCATGTGATTGAAATCTTATACTGACGAACTGGCCGGCCTCAA
>CBFQYI010000676.1:0-2010 GCA_965720825.1 uncultured Chryseobacterium sp.
AGCTAAATCCTAAACATAAAAAAGCCGCTAATGAAAATTAGCGGCTTTTTTATTGAATAAAGTAGATTACTTAATTTCTACACATCCCACTCTTCCTCCGGCATTTCCGGTAGGCTGAGTATGGAAGTCATCTGCTGCTGCGTGTACAATAAGACCTTTTCCAATGATGTTTTTAGACTCATCTGTACAACCAAGACACCACTTGTCTGTCTTGAAAGTCAATGTCGCCGTTCCGCTCTGATCAGCAACCAGGTTTCCTATATCTCCCATATGGAAATGTTCAGCACCCCATTTACCATGATCATTCTTCGAAGGATTCCAGTGACCGCCTGTAGAAGTTCCGTCTGCTGCAGAGCAATCTCCTTTTTCATGAATGTGTACTGCATGAATTCCAGGAGTAAGGTTGGTAATATCCAGCTTCATGGTTACTTCATTTCCATTTTGAGTAAACTTCGCTGTTCCTCCTGTCTGTGTTCCGCTTTTGGCATTTACCGAGTATGTTTTTGTTGTTCCGCATGAAACGGCAAAAACTGCAAATCCCGCCAATAATGCTAATGTTTGTACTTTCATTTGTTAAATGATTTATAGTGATTTTACGATAAATTTAAAAAAGATTTTCCAAAGGGCTTTATGATCTCACTCTTTTTTGAAAAACTTAGTTGGAATGATTGCTTTAATACAGCCTGTTTTACCCTTAAATTCTGAAACTTAGCTCTGGAGGCTGACTTCTCTAAAAAGAGGCGGAAAAAAGCTTATTTTAGTGGTTAGAAAGCGATCTATAAATCAGGCATGCCTACGGGAAAAAAAATGATTATTCTGTATACATTCATCAGTGAAGAAAAACACGAGTCTATCCTTGATAGGTATCTGCCTGCATTTTCTAAGGAAATTAGACAGGATATTCTGAGATACAGGAGATGGCAGGATGCACAGCTTTCTTTGCTGGGAAAAGTTCTTCTGCAATACGGTTTGAAGACTTATTATAAGATCTCAGAAGCAGAAATAGGGACTCTGGCGAACAAAAAGCCTTATTTAAAAGGACTAGATCTTCATTTTAATATATCGCATTCCAAAGATCTTGTGGCCTGTGCCATCGCAGAATATCCTTTGGGAATTGATATAGAATTCATTAATCCCGAAGTTAGTTATCTGGATTTTAAATTACAGATGACGGATAATGAGTTCAGGGAAATATATAATTCTGGAGATAAAATAAAGAGTTTCTTTACGTATTGGACGAGAAAAGAAGCGGTAATAAAAGCCCACGGAGCAGGAATGATGTTACCTTTGGATTCTTTTGAAATCTTGCATAATGAGTGTATTATTGAAGATGAAAAATTCTTTGTCCAAGAAATTTTTATTCATGAAGATTACCACAGTTATATGGCTTCTTCTGATCAGAAAATTAAAGATATAATCCCTCTTATTAAGCATTTTGAAATAGAAATTTAATGTAAAAGAGAAAACGATTTTCTGATAATAGCAATAAAAGACAACATAATTCCGGTCCGGAAAGATATCTTTGTGAATTAACACCTTTGAAGTGGAAGAATATAAAAAACGGATAGTAAAAACAATTCAATATATTGATAACCATATTGATGCAGAGCTGTCTCTGGAAAAAGTTTCAGAGGTAAGTGCCTATTCACCGTTTCATTTTCACAGAATCTTTAAACTGGTTACTGGAGAAACTCTACAGAGCTATATCATCAGGAAAAAAATAGAAAAAAGTGCTCTTCATCTGGCGGTTCATAAAAATATGGACATCAAGGAGATCTATTGGGATCTTGGGTTTTCCAATCATTCCGTTTTTTGTAAAACATTCAAAAAATATTACGGTCTGGCACCCACAGAATTCCGCAGATCAGCTCCGGAAAAATTTCACAAGATTTTACAAATACAAAGCAAGAACGGACAAGTTGATACGGTTTTCAGCCAATACATTTGCAATATTGAAAACCTGTTAAACTGGACCAATATGAATTTAAAAATCGAAGTAAAAGAAATGCC
>CBFQYI010000677.1:0-1991 GCA_965720825.1 uncultured Chryseobacterium sp.
CAAGGCTTTAATTATTGCAGGATTAGGAGGAGAAATCTACCTAAAAGACGAACAAAATAAGTTGTTTGAAAAACTTATAAAACTGGAAAAAGAGATTGATGACAAAAAAAGTATTAAAAGCGTAAATAGCCTTGTGCTCGCTACTACTTCTATTATTATGATTGAAGATACCAAAAAAGAGATAAGAAATATCAGAAATGTTATTAAGATCATAAAATACAATCCACTATTTATAAAACATTCACTGGGAAAGAAATCTGAGGATCTGGCCATTGAAAACAGATACTTAGAAGAAGCCCAATCTGACTATTACAGATATTTGGCATCAGGAATTCTTTCCGGAGGGCTGGGACAGGTTTATACAGTTTTTGGAAAACTGTTAACAAGGATTTTGAAAATCAGAGCCACTGTTTTGTCTATAAAAAAAGATCTGCAGTCCATATCAGTAATCAATAGAGTCTTAATAAAATAATAGCAGGAGTAAGATGAGCAACATGCAAAAAGCAGTGATGTTTAAAAATATAAAGTAAATGACAATACAAGAAATTTTAAATCAATACAGAACAATTCTTCAAGGTAGAATTGATCTCTTTATTAACGAGTCGAGACCCTATGTTCTTCTCATGGCTGTTACACTTACTTTTGTTTTCGTAGGGTATAAAGTAATGAAAGCAATGTCTGATCCGGATGAAAAAATTGGCCGGGATGCTCTTTTAAGGCCCATTCTCACTCTTATGGCTATTACATTATACATTCCTTTGGTAAAATTATTATTATTTGATACGGTAGATATTTTATCAGAGATCGTAAAACACGGCGCCTATAAAGTGACAGGACGTAGCCCTGCTGATTTTGAACAGGCCTTTCAAAGAGGGATCACCCATGTGCAGGGAACAGGAGCAGACGGAAATGGAGTGTATGATTTGCTGCAGGTCAATCCTTTTTTAGAATTTATCCACATCATTATTTATTTTGTTGCTTCTGTTGTTGGGGGATATATATTAATGAGACAATTATTGATGATATTTATCTATTATATTTTGGGAATGTTTGCTTTACCGTTTTCACTTATTATATCTAATGAAAGAATTCTGAAGTCATGGTTTTTTGGATTCCTATCGATACTGCTATGGGAACCCATATTAACAATTATGAAGGTGATTATCGTTCTATTACCAGTTGGAAATACAGCATTTACTAATGTTCTCCTTTCTGTTGCTTTTCAGGTAATTATGATACTTTTGATATTAAAAGTTCCACAATTTGCTAATCTTTTGGTAGATCCTGAATCAGGTAATAGATTTAGTAATAAAGCCGGTTCTGTGCTAAGAGGTGCACCTGGAAAAGCTTATGATACAGCTGGAAAAGTTATTAATAAAATAAGAGGAAAATAATCAATCTGAAAGAGATGTATTTAGTTAATTGAGCGTTTTTTTAGCTCTATTTATCATACTCACAAAATTGTATGAATACTGCTTCCACTAACTGCAGTGCACAAAATTATTGCTATACTGCTCTTTTTGACAGCCGATAAATATATCTACAATTATATAACAATTCAAAAAACACTACTCTGAGATGACAGAGAATACTTTTAAAAATAATGCCTGCGAAATATTATACTCAGTGATCCAGGCCAGGCTTTCAGAGGTCCAGATGGATTGGATGAAAACAGTTACGCTCTTTGAAGATGAGACCCTTTTCTTTGAGAACTTCGGACTGATTTCCCAAATGATTTCACCCGTTTCACCAGAATGGAGCTCATCTGAAAAAATTAACCTTGAACAATTGTATCCGGGCCTTACCTCCGGCCAATGGAACCTTCAGCAGTTCTGCCGATGTTTATTGATGGTTTATATTCCTGAAGATCAGAATATAGCGATTATAAAAAAACTAACGCAGCTGGTAGATATCAGTGAACTGATCAGTATCTACAAAGGAATTTTCTTCCTTGAAAATGCCTGTGACTTTGTTCCCCTTGTTGAAGAAGG
>CBFQYI010000678.1:0-1991 GCA_965720825.1 uncultured Chryseobacterium sp.
TTCACGGGATAAAGCCATATCGCGAATTGGTGTAATGATTTCAATATTCGGACACATCACCTGGAAAATCAAGTCAAAACGAACCTGATCGTTTCCAGCTCCTGTACTTCCGTGAGCAATAGCACCTGCTTTTACTTCAATCGCATATTTTGCAATTTCCTGTGCCTGAATAGTACGTTCAGCACTTACAGAAAGAGGATACGTATTATTTTTCAATACATTCCCAAAAATCAGATATTTCACACATGAATTATAATAGTCTTCCTGAGCGTCAACGCACCTGTACTCTTTTACCCCAAGGTTTAAAGCTTTTCTCTCCAACTCTTTTTCTTCTTCTTTTGAAAAACCTCCGGTATTTACAGTAACTGCATATACATCATATCCTAGTGTTTCACTAAGATATTTAGCACAGTAGGAAGTATCTAAACCTCCGCTAAACGCTAAGATGACTTTCTTTTTCATCTGGACTTCTTTTATTTTTATTAATTGTCAAATGGAACTCACCAACGAAATTTTGCACAGAATGCCCAAAATCGGTTTGGCTCATTTCATTATATTTAGTTTCAGGCAGATTATGTACTACCTCATCTTTTTTTTTATCATTTTCAGGAACAAATAACATGGCTGTACACAGGCAGTTCTTGCGTTCCTTCATCATTAAAATTTCATAGTTTACACAGTTCTTGCATCCGTTCCAGAATTCCTCATCCTGAGTCAATTCAGAATAGATTACCGGTTTATAGCCTAAATCGCTATTGATTTTCATCACTGCCAACCCTGTGGTTAATCCAAATACTTTCGCATCCGGATACTTATCTCTAGATAATTGGAAAACTTTCTGCTTAATCTGAGTAGCGACTCCCCCGTTCCTGAATTTCGGTGACACAATCAGCCCCGAATTGGCCACAAACTTTCCATGTGACCAGGTCTCTATATAACAGAAACCTACCCATTCGCCGTTTTCAGTGGCTACCACAGCATTGCCTTCTGAAATCTTCTTACTCAAATATTCTATAGAACGTTTTGCGATACCCGTCCCTCTACGCTGTGCAGAATCGTACATTTCCTGCTGTATTTCACTCACATACATTAGATGTTCGCATGAGGAAATTTCTATTTCCATTTATTTATCTAATTTTTTTGGCAAATTTAAAATATATTTTCTTTTAAATCCAAATAAAAAAGATATTTTTTTTGTTTTAAAATTTTATACAGGTAAAATTATCTTTATTAAAAAATATATATTTGCTAATTTATTATATATTTGCTAAAATACTATAGTTATGGAAAATATCTGCCCTAAATGCAAGAGTATCAAAGTAGTAAAAAGCGGCATTATCAATGAAAAACAGCGCTTCCACTGCAAAGGCTGCAATTATTATTTTACCGTAAAAAAACTGGGAAAACAAATTGACGACTATTATGTCACCAAAGCTCTTCAGCTCTATCTGGAAGGTTTAAGTTACCGTGAAATTGAAAGAATTATTGGGGTTTCCCACGTTACGATAAGCTCATGGATTAAAAAATACAACATCACAAGACCTCCTCATTCTGAATTCCATCCTGTTTATAAAATACTGAAACAGAGTGAACTTATTGAATACATAGCGCAGGAAGAGAACATCAAAAACTCTGGCATTATCATCACACAATTTGCTGATAAGTACATGCTAATTAAGTGGGAAAGGTTTAAAAAGTAGAGCGAGATGCGGGGTGCGGGTTTCGCAGGGCGCGAGTTACGAGATTTAAATATCGAGGTGAAAATACTCTCACAAAAAACTGTATATCAAATTATTAAAAAAATGATAATTTTAAAATCTCGAATCCCAAACCTCGAACCCCGCATCCCGAATTCCGAATCACTCACCCCGAAACTCAAAGCCTAGCAAACATTAACTATACTATTACCACTAATATATATTAAATTTTCATAAACAAATTATTAATTACAATTTGGCATTCACAAAAAACAACGCCAAAAATTGATAATT
>CBFQYI010000679.1:0-1990 GCA_965720825.1 uncultured Chryseobacterium sp.
AAAGTAGTGAAAGCTAATAAAGAGAAAAAAGATAAAATAGATGACGACAGAAGAATATTCGCATGAGGGTGAAAGCTTAAAAAAAGTTTCCGGGCTGTATAAAGACTGGTTTCTTGATTATGCTTCCTATGTAATTCTGGATAGAGCTATCCCTTCAATATATGATGGTTTAAAACCCGTTCAAAGAAGAATTATGCACTCCATGCGGGAGCTGGAAGACGGCCGTTACAATAAAGTGGCCAATATCGTGGGAAATACCATGAAATATCACCCACACGGTGATGCTTCCATTACAGATGCCATGGTGCAGATTGGGCAGAAAGAACTGTTAATAGATACTCAGGGAAACTGGGGAAATATTTATACAGGTGACTCTGCAGCGGCCGCGAGATATATTGAAGCAAGACTGACACCTTTTGCCCTGGAAGTAGTCTTTAACCCTAAAACTACAGATTGGACAAAGTCTTATGACGGAAGAAACAATGAACCTATTGATTTACCGGTAAAATTCCCCTTGCTTCTTGCACAGGGAGTAGAAGGTATTGGAGTAGGGCTTTCCACAAAAATACTTCCTCATAACTTTAATGAACTTATTAATGCATCCGTAGCCTATTTAAAAGGTAAGAAATTTGAACTGTATCCGGACTTTTTAACAGCCGGTTATCTGGACGTTTCTGAATATAACGATGGCCACAGAGGAGGGAAAGTAAGAGCAAGAGCCAAAATTACCCAGACGGATAAGCATACATTAGTCATTTCTGAGCTTCCTTACTCCAAAACAACAACGGATCTTATTGACTCTATTCTAAAAGCCAATGAGAAAGGAAAGATCAAAATCAAAAAAATTGAGGATAATACTTCAGATAAAGTAGAAATCCTGATTCATATTCATAATGATGTTTCACCGGATAAGACCATTGATGCGCTGTATGCATTTACAGACTGTCAGGTAACGATTTCTCCGAATGCCTGTGTGATTGTAGGTGATAAGCCTATGTTTCTGAATGTATCCGATATTCTGAAAACCAATACAGATCATACCGTTTCATTACTGAAGAAAGAATTGGAAATAGAACTTCATGAACTTCAGGAAAGCTGGCATTTCTCTTCATTGGAAAGAATTTTCATCGAGAACAGGATTTACCACGATATTGAAGAGGTGAAAACCTGGGAAGATGTATTGAAAACCATTGATGCAGGATTAAAACCTCATACCAAACATCTTTTAAGAGCCGTTACAGAAGAGGATATTTTAAAACTTACCGAGATCAGAATCAAGAGAATTTCAAGATTCGATTTAGATAAATTTAAAGAAAATATTGCATCGCTGGAAGGTAAAATAGAACAGGTAAAATACCATCTGGCTAACCTGATCGCTTATGCTATCGATTATTATTTAAATATTCAGAAAAAATACGGTAAAGACAAACAAAGAAAGACTGAACTTAGAATCTTTGATACCATTGATGCTACAAAAGTTGCTGTAGCCAATGAAAAATTCTATGCGAATTTCGAGGAAGGTTTCATCGGAACATCCCTGAAAAAAGACCAGTATTTGTTCGACTGTTCTGACATTGATGATATTATCACATTCAGAAAAGACGGAAGTATGAAGGTCGTAAAAGTGGAAGCAAAAACTTTCATTGGAAAAGATATTCTTCACGTTGCCATATGGAAGAAAAACGATAAGAGAACAGTCTATAATATGATCTATCGTGAAGGAAGGGAAGGGCCATATTATATGAAACGATTCTCTGTAACCGGAGTAACCCGAAATACAGATTATCCGTTAGCTTCAGATAAAAAAGGTTCTGAAACACTCTATTTCTCAGCCAATCCTAATGGAGAAGCAGAAACCGTAACGGTACTTTTAAAGCCGAATCCTAGAATCAGAAAGAACAAAATGGAGATCAATTTCTCCGATCTTGCCATCAAAGGACGTGATTCCAAAGGAAACCTGGTGACTAAATACGCCGTAAAGAAAGTAGAT
>CBFQYI010000680.1:0-1988 GCA_965720825.1 uncultured Chryseobacterium sp.
AAAAAAGTAGTAACCGAACGTCTGGATAAAAACAGCTGGATGGTGCATGATCTCAACCTTGTAACGAAAATATCTTATCAGGTAGCTGACGGGTGGGACTCTTTGGAAAAAGAATCTAATGAAGCCAGATCTGCCGGCAGTATGTTTATAAAAGACAGCATTTTTGTCATCAATTATAATTCTTTAGTGGGATATTTTGAAGAAATGAAAGATATTCCTTACCACATTACCGTTACAAAGAATAAGGATTTCTACGCATCCTCCGCATTAGATTACAAACAGAAAAATAAAAACACGGATATGGTTTGGGCAAAGGATTACCGTGAACTGGTAGATTCTCCTGTCTTATATTCTGTTCCCGATACTACTTGGCTGAAAATAGGTCATACCAAAGTGCTTGTATCATTCTACAACAAAAAGGAAAGGCATTACTCCAAAACGATTGCCCACGAAATAGAAAACATTCTGAAAAATCAGCAGGCTTATCTTGGCGGAACATTACCAGTCAACAAATATGCTTTTCTGATTTATTATGAATCGTCCAATGAGAATGGATTTTTAGGAGACGGACTTGAACATTCCCACTCTACAGTCTGCCTGTACCGTTCCGGAAGTATGAAGTTTCTTCCAAATGCTCTGAACAGAGTGGCTTCCCATGAGTTTTTCCATGTTGTTACCCCACTCAACATTCATTCAGGAGAAATTCAGCATTATGATTTCCTGAATCCTGTCATGTCTGAACATTTGTGGCTATACGAAGGGATGACTGAGTACGCAACCATTCATATGCCTATCAAACAAAAAATGATCAGTCTGGAAGATTTTGAAAGAAGTCTGGAAGAAAAGATCAAAGGCATGAAAGAGTTTGACAACACCTTATCTTTTACAGAAATGAGTAAAAAATCCATGGAAAGGCAGGACCAGTACATGAACTTTTATATGAAAGGAGCATTAATCGGTTTGTGTCTGGATATAAGGCTAAGAGAACTTTCTAACGGTAAAACAGGAACTCAGGATCTGATGCAGATGCTTATGAAAAAATATGGAGCGGGTAAATATTTTAATGATGATGAGCTTTTTGATGAAATTACAAAAATGACTTATCCTGAAATACGTACATTTTTCAGAGATTATGTAGAGGGTACTCAACCCATTCCTTTGAAAGAATACCTGGGAAAAGCAGGATTCAACTATGATGAAGCTACCGGAAAAGTAACTCCTGTTTCCAATCCCGATTCAAAACAAACTTCATTAAGAAAAGCCTGGATCAATCAATAAATTTTCACGCAGATAACAAATATTTAAAAAAAAATATAAATGATCAAAATAGGAGAAAAAGTGAAAATTAATAATCTATAATTCAACAACTCCAAAACCATTCAACTTTAAAATCCAACAACCCACAAATTCTTACCAACTACCTCTATTACTTCATTATCCTATTATCTATCACTTTATCGGGATTTACAAAAGTTTTAATATATTTAAGAAAAAAATAGATGAACAATAGTAACTCCCGCAGAAACTTTCTTAAGACAGCAGCTTTAGCAAGCTTTGGGGCATTGGTTTTACCCAATTCTTTATTTGCTTATTCCAATGATTTTAAAACAGATAAAAAAGTCCGCGTAGGTTTTATCGGCGTAGGTCTTCGTGGTCAGGAGCATGTAAAATTACTGGCAAAACGTAATGATGTAGAGATTGTAGCATTTGCAGATCCGGAAAAAAGAATGCTTGACGCATCTCAAAAAATCTTAAAAGACAACAATAAACCGGCTGCTCAGGAGTTTTCTAACGGGGAATACGACTATCGAAATCTTTTAAAATTAAAAACAATAGACGCTGTTGTGATTGCTACTCCATGGGAATGGCATCTTACTCAAGGTGTGGAAGCGATGCGCGCTAAAAAAATAGTGGGCATGGAAGTTTCCGGAGCGATAAAGCTTCAGGACTGCTGGGAATTTGTAAAAGTATATGAGGAAACGAAAGTT
>CBFQYI010000681.1:0-1988 GCA_965720825.1 uncultured Chryseobacterium sp.
ATAGAGGTCCAGCCTGAGTTTATTTAAATCTTTCTGAGTAACGGGAATCGCTCTGGATATAGAAGCATTTAATGAATTACGTTGATAACTTTCCGGAATTTTTTCACTTTTGATAACTTTAAAGTAGTAATCCTTTTTGGTATCATATAACTCCATAATCAATCCCGGTAATCCGTTAAATTTATAAGGTCCGTAGGGCATTGGAATATCTTTAGTAAACCATGCGATCCAGTTTCTTCCTCCAAATTTGGTGGTCGCCTTTTGAAGCGAAAGATTATCAGATATTTTTATGCTGTCTGTAATAGTCCACTGTTGCCTGGCTTCCTCAGACATTTTATAAAAATTTACATCTCCTATATACTCATAGTTTTGATATATATTATCATCATTATTTTTTATTAAAAATGAAGTCAGCCTGTTGCCTTTAAATGCATATTGCCCAGTAGCAATAAATACTGAATCGCTAATATAATTCAGTCTGTTATAATAGGCTATATCCTTCTTTGTAACATCCAGATAATAATTTTCCCTGGTAATATCTTTTGAGGTTGAATCTTTCTTGTATTTCACCTCATAGATGAACCTCTTGTTCTGAGCAAACATCATACATGTTCCCAGCAATATAAATAATAAGCTTTTCATAATAATTTAATTTTCAGATAATAATTCCGGGATAAAGAACTCCAGATCTGCTCTTTCGTACTGAACCGGGTATTCCGTGTCATTGATAAAGATATTGGGTGTAAAATGCACTCCATTGCTGCTTACCCACTCTTCATGTCCTTTTAATAATGCAAGTGCATTCTCCGAGCTTCCAAAATATTTAGAATACTTGTGATATCAGCCACTTTTGTCTTCACTATATCCTTGAACATCATACCAGCCACTCAATGCTTCCAGAAATTCTATTTTATTTTCGCTATTGATATAAATATTGGTAAGATTCACATGAATGGTTCGATTATCCAGATCATCCCTGCTAAGATCTATATCAAAGAAAATATTGATTCTCAACTCATCAGAATACTTTTTAGCCAGCTTTAGAAAAACAGGATAGAATTCTTTACAATGCTTACAAAAAGGATTGGTAACAAAGGTTAAAGTTTGATCTGCTTTTTCATTTCCAAACACAAAAGCGCTTGAAAAATCTTTATTCTCAACTTTTTTCTGTAAAGACAAATTATTTTTAAAAAACTGATAGTTTCTTCTGAATTTTAAATTTCTTTTAAGCGTATTTTCATCTTTCTGGGCATTTTGATTTTTTATCCTAAAATTCATCAAAACAATGAGTGAACTCAAGCTCCCGATTAAAAACAGAACAGCACTTATGTCCGGTTTTTTTGCGGATATCTGTTATGGATATTTTACAGCTTTATCCAATTCTATGGGATTATTATCTTCTTTCATCTGCTTTTGAATACTTTCTGTCATTTCTTTAAAACTTATATTGACAGGGTTTCCATTAGCATCTCCAATTCTTGTTTTAATATTTCTGGCTTTTATTTCAACAAATGGATCATTGTAATAATCAATTTGTAGTTTCTTATACATATCCCAGGTTATTTCTTTTCCTTTCCGTAAATAGAACATATTATTTTTATCAGATTTTTTAATTCTAATAAGTTTAAAATCAAAATCTTTCTGTTCATCCGAAAGTTCAACAATTAAACCAGGAAGTCCATAAAATATATATGGGCCTTCTTGTAGCGGACTTGCACCATCAAACCAGGCAATCCATTTGCGTCCACCATACTCTGTTGTAGCTTTCTGACATTCCACGTCACCTATTTTCATTTTATCAGACAGAATCTGCCATTTTAGCTTATTATTAATATTAATGTAATATAAATCATAAAAGGCAGGATGTGTGACACTTTTATAAACTGTATTACTTATTAGGTTTTTGAATGAATATATACTTTCAAAAGTAGGTTTACGGCTTTGCCAATAGCCATTTTTTTGCATTAAGGAGTCTGCTTCGCGTGCTT
>CBFQYI010000682.1:0-1980 GCA_965720825.1 uncultured Chryseobacterium sp.
CCTATACTCATATAACTTTCATACGCGTCAATCGTAGAATATTGGGTTGTTTCAATGGTATTGCTTTCATAATAAAGCTTTTTAGAAGCACCGGTAGGATATTTGATACTAGTTAAAACTCCTAGTTGGGCAAAATTAGGATTCGTATTTCTATTTCTGCCTCCGATTATTGTGCTTTGGTTCACCCCGATATTACTCGAAAAAATCTGATCCGGGATACTGGTGTTTGACTTGCTGTAAAATGTATTATTAAAATATCCCCAGTAATCATCATTATTAGAATTTCTTGCAGGAAGAGGGCTTGTTTCATTATATGAAAATGCATAACTCTTATTTTGAAGATTATCTTTTAAGCCTATGAGTTTAAGCCTGTAATCTTCATAGGTTTTATCAACAGAGCTTGATTCAAAATAAGAATGATTCAGCAAAAAATCTTTTACTATTTTTCCTGATTTGTCTTTGACAACAATTCTTTTCAGCGCAATACCGGCAGATGATTTGATATCTTTTCTATACAGTTCCTCACCTACAGTGGTTAAATTTTCATCACCTGAATATTTAAATTCAATTTGTCCTTCAGGAAATGTAATTTTTGTAATTAATTTTTCAAAGTTAGTATTGATATCAATTCTCGGTGGTGGAGATGTTTGAATCGGAGGAAAAGGAATATAGCCCACCGGAGGATTTTGGGAAGTCAGAATTCTACTTTCAAATTTACTCTCTTCAGAATAGTTTAGCTTTTTTTGATATTCAATTTGTATCACCTGATTTCTAGAGGTACGCAAACTATCCATTAAAAAAGAATTGACAGCCAGCTGAGCAACAGTTTGAGATCTTTTAGTCATCACTGAGTTTTTTCCAGACAGCCAGAATTTATTACCCCCCGAATCTGTTATGGTGAAACTACCATTATCAGGAAGTCTTTGAATCAAAATATCTTCATGAGGAACCGGAAAACCTTTGTTATTATTTATTATAAAGCTACCATTTACCGTAGGTAGGCTATACGAAAACAGATCGGGCTGCACATCATATATTCCATCATAAAGAAAACCTAAGACCTCTTTTTTTGCATTATCATTCCACGGATCAACAGATGAATATTGATAGGCTGTATTATAATCTTTAAAATAAATCGGGAAAAAATCATCATCTTTTCCCATGATATTCTTTGAAATGGTATTGGGTATGGATAGCGACCATCCTAATCCTACTGAGCTTGAAATCTCATTCTGTTTAATTCCTCCTGTATTATAAGAAAGCTTAATAGGGAAAACCAGATCCCCTAATTTAATATCATAGATGGGAATCGTTATATTAGCTTTCCCGTTAAATAGATCCATGGGAAGCTTTCCTACTTTATCAAAGCTGTATGCATCAGGGGATGTTGGAAAAGATAAGACCTCTTTATTCTGCTGCGCATTAATTCCAATTCCAGACTGTGAGTGTCCGAAAGAAAAAATAGACAACAATGTTATCACAAATAATTTTTTCATGTTTATTTCTTAATTAACTTGGCATTTGCCGTTTTATTGGTATCAGTTTTTATAGTCACCAAGTAAGCTCCCTGCACCAAAGCCTGGGTATTAATCTTAGTCACTCTGTTTTTGGTTTTGATACTTTGAAGTTGTCTTCCGCTCATGTCATACAACAGAATATCAGCATCCTTAAAATCGAAGCCGATTTCTATGTAAGCATAATCTGATACAGGATTTGGATAGATCTTGATATCATATTTTTCAATGAGCTGATCAACCTGTTTATCTCCCAGCTTAACAATCTTCCAGTTCTCTTTACCCAATTCTTCTGCACTGGTTCCGGCAAGAATGATGGAACCATCTCTATTGATTTTTAAATCTGAAAGTCTTTCTTCCTTTTGTCTGGATTCACCTTTCACATGTTTTCTCCACTGCTCATTTCCGTTTTGATCCAAATACAGCATCCAGAAGGTTTCATCATCAGCTTGGATTCTTCCTTCAG
>CBFQYI010000683.1:0-1973 GCA_965720825.1 uncultured Chryseobacterium sp.
AGTTTTCATTTCTGGCAAAACCTCAGGTACGAACCTATGTAAAAGCAAGAAATCTTTCCGGTGTCATGCTGAGGCTGGAAGAAACAGCTCCTCTTTTTATAGAGCGGTTGCAGCAAAATCAAAAGTAACTTAAATGTTAATGAATTCTTAAAATAGTGGAATAGAAATTGATACAATATGAAGTAACAATCCAAATTCACAAATTTTATGAATAAAAACATTTTTGCAGTAGCTATTGCAGCATTAGGTTTTGTCATTGGCCTCGGGTTTTTAGGAAATGCTATTAAAAACAGAAATAAATCTGAAAATACCATTTCTGTAACAGGATTAGGAACAAAACAGTTTACATCAGATCTGATCACCTGGTCCGGAAGTTTTTCGAAAAATAATGTAGACCTGAAATCTGCCTATGATGAACTGGCAATGGATCGAAAAGTAATCAATGATTATCTGCTTTCAAAAGGAATACAACAGAAGGAGATCGTATTTTCTTCGGTAGATATTCAGAAACAGTTCAGAAGCTATAATGATTCAAACGGGAACTATGTTCAGGGAGAATTCTCCGGATATAATCTTACACAAAAGGTTTCTATTGAAAGTAAAGAAGTGGGAAAAATAGAAAACCTATCCAGAAATATTACTGAAATTATCAACCGAGGAATTGAATTCACTTCTTCTTCACCAGCTTATTTCTACACCAAACTGGCTACAGTGAAACAGGAAATGATCGCCAGTGCCACAAAAGATGCAAAAGAACGTGCTGAAAAAATTGCGGAAAATTCGGGAAGCAGCTTGGGAAATCTGAAAAAGGCAACCATGGGTGTAATTCAGATTACGGCACCCAATTCCAATGAAGATTATTCTTATGGCGGAACTTTCAATACTTCATCCAAAGAAAAAGAAGCCAGTATTACCATCAAACTGGAGTATGAAGTAAATTAAATATAAATATCAGTAAAAGAAAAACGCCGGAATAGCTTTCCGGCGTTTTATATTTTAAGCATAAATAATTTTATGAATTTCTTTTTTTGCTTCCTCCACATTTTCAGGAGTGTAGTTAGCAAGCAGCCATAAGTTCAAGGATTTTTTTCCTTCACCATAGCTAGGCTGTACATGAGTGGTATCAACCAGGCTGAAATTATTTCTCTGATAAAAAGAATAACGTCTTGAAGCATCTTCACTCAATTCAGCAGGCTCAATTTCCAGGATAATCTGTGGATAATTGTCCGATAAATGATTCATGATATGAGAACCTAATTTTTTACTTCTGAATGCTTCAAACACTTCAAAATGTTCTACGAAAACAAAAGAACTCAGCTTCCACAGGATGAGGTAGCCGATAGCTTCCGATTCGTGGATAACAGACATAAATTCTACATAAGGATTTGAAAATAAACTTTCAAACTTATCTTTATCTCTTTGTTCGTCTACAGGAAAAGTCGTAGTATAAGAAGTATAGATTTCCTGAACTCTATGATCTTCTGCGGAAGTAATCGGTAAAAATTCCATAATTTATAAATCAAAGACACTAGGTCTTCTGGTGATGAAAATATCTTTAATCCAAAGGGTAAATGCTAAACCTAAGTAAATCAGAAAGAAAAAACCTGCCGTTGCAAAAGTAGAGTAGATGAAGAAAATTCTCAATTTAGAAACAGGAATTCCCAGTTTGGCACCTGTCCTTGTCAGTACACCAAACCACTCTCTTTCCATTTTATGACGGATATTACTCAGCATTTCCAGATTATTTTTTAAGAATTAAATCTAATACTCAAAGTTAAGGATTTTTTTTGACAAAGTTTTTTGAATGATATATCCAGTTCGGAGCCAGTTATTCTTTTAAAAGTTTAAATCCGATAGTGCAGGATAAACAGTTTTTCGGTTCACAAAAGGTTTTATGATGATAAATAAGACTTTGACTTTCCAAGGCATTGGTAACCTGTAATCCAAGTTTTTTCCAGCTTGTAATGATGGTA
>CBFQYI010000684.1:0-1959 GCA_965720825.1 uncultured Chryseobacterium sp.
GTTTTTTGTTTAATATGTCTTTTATTTTATTACATTTTAACATAAAAATAAACGCTATTAAAACAACCTATTCTGAAGAGGAACTTATCGTTTTATTAAAAGAAAAAAACGAAAACGGTTTTCATTATCTGTATGACCATTATTCCGGTGCGTTGTACGGAATCATTCTTCGAATCGTTCAGTCTAAAGAATATACCGAAGAAGTTATTCAGGATGTTTTTGTTAAAATATGGAACTCCATTCATCAGTATGACTCCTCCAAAGGAAGGTTTTATACATGGATGATCAATATCGCAAGGAATACAGCTATCGACTATCTAAAGTCTAAAGGGTTCCAGAACGAACTTAAAAACCAATCACTTCCGGATTTCGTATATAATACTGCAGAACTTTCAACCACTAATAATTCTTCCGATTATATCGGATTTAATAACGTGCTGGAAGGTCTGGAAGCAGACAAGCAGGAACTTATAAACCTTGCTTATTATCAGGGATATACCCAACATGAAATATCCGAAAAACTGAAGATACCCCTGGGAACGGTAAAAACGAAAATGCGGAATGCACTGATGAAATTAAAAGATTTGCTAAAAGATTATCAATAAATTGAACACTAAAGAATACATATCATCCGGAATTATAGAATCTTATATTCTAGGTCATGCTTCTCCCGAGGAAGCAGGGATTTTGGAGTGTGTGATGAAGAATAATGCTGAAGTAAAAGCGGCTTTTGAAGAGGCACAGACAACTTTGGAACATCTTGCTACAGCTCAGGCTGTAACACCTGCAAGTGATTTGAAATCTAAAATATGGAATAAAATTCAGCAGGAACAGGGGGGTGAAGAAGTTGCACCTGTTCTTTCCGCAGATATTCCTGAAGTAGGAAGACAGACAGAAAATAATACAGACAGAAAGGAGATTCAGAGAAGCACTCCTTGGAAAACATATGCTATAACAGCTTCGGTATTGTTTCTGGTAAGTGTTGGCGGAAATGTATTCTGGATGAATACGCAATCTGCCAATCAGGAGAAAATGGCATTAATGGTAGCAGACAAGAAGAATCAGGATCAGGCAATGGAGAAAATGAATCTTAAGATTGATATGTTTTCCAATCCTGATATGCAGATGGTAATGCTGAAGGGTGTAGAAAAACATACAGAAGCCAAAGCCATGGTTTTCTGGGATAAAAAAACAAAAGAAGTCTATCTGAATGCAGAAAAACTCCCTAAAGCCCCTGAAGGTATGCAATATCAGCTTTGGGCTATAGAAGATGGAAAACCGGTAAATGCAGGAATGTACACTGAAGATAAAGACAGCAGGATTGCTTTGGCCAGTATACCAGAAGCTCAGGCTTTTGCTATTACGCTTGAAAAAGAAGGCGGAAGCAGTGTTCCTACTATGGAAAATATGTTTGTAATGGGTGAAATTTAAGTTTCACCCATTTCATTTTGTTTTAATTGGTCTTTCTGTAATTATAGATGGCAAGACCGTTAAGTACCACTGCAAAACCTATCAGATAATAGAATTCGGTTTGTACTTCATAAAACCGGCTTCCTTTCAATACAATGAGTCTCACTACTTTAATAAAATGAGTCACGGGAGTAAGATTTGAGATCTTCCGAGCCCAGTCCTGCATACTCTCTGTATTCGTAAAAAAACCACTCATCAGCATAAATACCATCATAAAGAAATAGGCAATAAACATGGCCTGCAGCTGCGTATCAGCAAAAGTGGATATGAGCAGTCCCAATCCCAGTAAAGCAATAAGATAAATGGCTGCAAAAACATACAGGGTGAGAAGGCTTCCTTCCGGAAAAATACCATAAATTACATACATTACGACGAGCCCTATGGTAAATACGATCATTCCTACAATCCAGAAAGGAATCAGTTTGCCTAAGATAAACTGCCATTTTTTTATTGGGGTTACGTTGATTTGTTCAATTGTTCCTATTTCCT
>CBFQYI010000685.1:0-1940 GCA_965720825.1 uncultured Chryseobacterium sp.
GTTATAACCAAGTAAGTCCAGTAGTTTTAACGGAAGACCACTTAATAAATTTAGGATTAAAGGATGATGAAGATATTGAATTAGACTACAATCCTGAATGGAAGCTGTATGATTTTAATGGAAAAAAAATTGCTTTTAATGGTAGTGTAGCGTATGAATATAACAAGCAATATGATAAATTATACGGATTGATGGTTAAGCCAATTGGTTTAGGTTTAAAATACATTCATCAAATCCAAAATTTAATAAATAAATAAGGATACATTACGGATTCCCGTAATTGAAATTATTTTTAATTTGTATATTTGCAATGTCTAAATCTCTAAGGACTATAAGAATTGTATGTTATTAGATAGCAAATCTGACTAATTTGTTTGTTTGCCCCAAAAAAAATCAATTCAACAATAAAAATTTATGAAGCCGGAAAATATTTTTAAAAAAAACTAAAATTTAAATAATAAAATGTAGCGAGTTAAGCAAACTTTATATCTAATAACAAAAAAAATAAGTCCTCCCTATCCCGATAAGGAGGACTTTATTTATCCATATGGATAAAGCCAATTTTAGCGGAGGGCTGCTAAAGTAATACGGTTTAACAAAGCTCTCTTTTAATACAATATACTTTATGTCAAAAAAATTAGAGATTAAAGACGGAGTACTTTGTGAGTTAATCTTCAGAAAAAGCCGAGTAGTCAACGGTAAGAAGATTTACTATAAGAAACCATTCCCTTTATGGGTTCCGGTTGACAGATAAGGATACTTAAATTAAACCAATGAGAGTCATTCGGGGGCTCTCTGTTTTATTAAATGCAAATACTATTCCTATTTCGCAAAGAACAGATCAGCTTCAGCCTTTCTTCTTCGGATAAGTCCGTTTAATGTTTTTCCGGCGGCCGTAATGTATTTTGTTGTGAACCAAGTTCTGATCTCAGACTCTCCTGCTCTTTTGTTGATCAATGAAAATATCCCGTCAGATCCTCCGGTATTGTAAGTGTGTGAAACCAAAGCATCAAATTGATTCTGAGCCAATGGAACTTTTACTTTTGAATTAACAATCTTTTCATAAGTCGGCAGAACTGCAGCGAATAATTCAACTCCTTTCTCTTTTGTGATTGCTGGATCTTTCATTGTCACTTTCTTTCCTCCTGGGTAGTACGTGTTGCCATATCCAATTGTCGGAATTCCCGCAGAATCCAGATACGGCTTTGCACTGAATCCCTCAAATGACGTGATTAGATTTATTCCTTTTTGTGATGTTTTCATTTTCTTTTAAAATATAAAATTATTGCTGTAACAATGATGATGAGCGCTGCTATCAGGAATCCAGTAATATAAACACCTACCTGAAAATCTCTCTTTACCACGTCAACAGTTTTTGTTTGAATTTTCTCAGCTGTTTTTGCCAGACCGGAAACAAAACCTTCATCTTTTTTTTCAGCCTTCTTTGATTCATTCCTGTTATTCTCATGGATCTTTGAACTATTTTGTTCTAAAATGCTTTTATTGGATGTGAAAAATACATCTGCGTTGCCGGATACCTTCAGTAGGTTAATAGTATCTCCGTTTACGACATTAAAGAACGTCAACGGTATTTTATCTGTTACCTTCCCCCGGATCTCAACATTAGAATTTTCCTGTTTCGTTTTCTGTTTCTGACTGTCAACTTTTATCACTGATATTTCAGACTTTAAGACCTCGTTTTGAGTCCGTATTTCTTTCTTACTGTATTCTGATTCAGTTTCAGAACTTTGCGCTGTTTTTGATACTTTCTTGATCTTACACCCAAGCAACAAGAACAGCAAACTAATTAGTATTATCGCTGTCTTTTTCATTGTCAATTTCTAAATTAAATGAACTCTCTACTTTTTTGATAGCCTTATCTTGGAGGACTACCAATATTTTATCAAAAAACTTAAAGATAGCCGACTTGTCACCATTTA
>CBFQYI010000686.1:0-1925 GCA_965720825.1 uncultured Chryseobacterium sp.
GATTTGATGAGCAGTACCATTTCCAATAAATCAGAAGAACATTAATATAATAGAAAATGCTACCCGAGGGTAGCATTTTTTTATAAGTATAAGTTTTTTATTCTTATAATATCTGAAGATCATTAAATTTCTCTACCCCAAATTTATCCTGAAATTTCTTGAGGTAAAAGCTTTTCCGCATTTTAAAATCATGCTTCAGTAGAGGAGAATCAATTTTGATTATGATACATTCGTTTTCTATATTGACACTTCTGATTTCATTGAAAAGACTTTCATCAAGATATTCTTCAAGGAAATCTTTAATGTCAAAAGCAACTAGTTTATGTTCAAAACCATAAATTCTGGCAAAAGATTTTACCAGTTCAGAGGATTGATATTCACGTTTTTTCTTCTTCATAGTTGGGGTTCGGGTTTCGGGATGCGTGATTTTGGGTTTCGAGTTTTTATTTGGTTTGTGATTGTTGATTATTGTTGCGACTTTTTATTCCAATTTTCTATGACCCATTTTTTATAAATATTGATCTTTCCTCCCAATGTGTTGTATTCATTTCTTAATGTCTCAAATTCTGAGGAAAAATTAGGGTATAATATGATGATTTTCTCCAAATGATTAATTGTTTCATCGTTACTTGCATGGCTGTAAATCAGGAAGCGAATGTAATCATTTTTATAAGTTGATCTTCCATAGCCTTCAACAATATTTGTAATGACTGAGTCTGAAGACCTTCTTAATTGACTACCTAGTTCGAACAGTTCGTATTTAGGAAGAAGATGAGACGCTTTATGGGTTTTTAAAAATAAATCAAAAGCTTTTTTATAAATATCCAGATTTCTATAACTCATATCATTGGTGTTTTAGGATCTTAAGTTAAGACAAAAAACAGTTCGATGATAAAGAATATTAGTTTTTTACTTTATATCGACACCTACACTTATTTGCCTGCATTTAATACCTCGTAACTCGCATCCCGAACCTCTTATTAAACTTCAAAAATGATACTTTCCTCATTAATTTTCTTCACTACGCTTTCAGTTCTCTCCCTATGGGTATCGGTAATGAAAATCTGACCAAAGCTTTCTTTATTGACAAGCTCAATCAATTGAGAAACTCTGGTGTCATCAAGCTTATCAAAAATATCATCAAGCAGTAGAATAGGAGTCTTTTTGGTGAGTTCTTTTACAAGACTCATCTGAGCCAGCTTTAAAGAGATCAGGAAAGATTTCTGTTGTCCCTGCGATCCGATTTTCTTGATTAATACATCATCCATTTCAAAAAGAAGATCATCCTTATGAATTCCTTTTGACGTGTAAGTAAGCATTCGGTCTCTCTCAAGGCTTTCTTTTAAAAGATTTTCAAAAGAATCTTCCAGTAAATGAGACTCATAAATAACAGATACCGTTTCCTTGCCACCGGAAATAATCTGGTAGAAATTCTGAACAATCGGGTTGAGCTGCTCTACAAATTCTTTTCTTTTCTTAAAGATTTTCGTTCCAAATCTGGTGATAGGCTCATCATAAATTTCAAGAGAATCTTTGTCCCAGGTTCTGTTTTTGGCAAAATATTTCAGTAACGCATTTCGCTGTTGAATGGTTTTCTGATATTGGATGAGATCAAAAAGATATTCAGAATCCGTTTGAGAGATCATCGCATCCAGAAATTTACGTCTGCTTTCTCCGGAATCCGAAATAAGATTCGAATCGTAAGGTGAAATCATAACACTTGGCAGGTATCCAATATGATCTGCAAGCCTGTCGTAGCTTTTATCATTCTTCTTGATCACTTTTTTAGCTTCCTTAGGCTGGGTGATTCTGATGATATCCTCACTGTCTTCATTCTGAATTTCAGCATCAATGGTAAAAAAGTCTTCCTCTTGTTTAATATTGTTGAGGTCCGTATTTCACAGAAAGCTTTTTCATACTGATAA
>CBFQYI010000687.1:0-1913 GCA_965720825.1 uncultured Chryseobacterium sp.
ATCATGAAACTGTGATCCTGTTTTTTGATCTTTTACTGATAATAGGTGTATCTTGCAGTCAGTCGCAGAAAACCAGTCGTGTAAAAAATATGAAATCCACTAATCCTGTTGTCTACTTTGAAATTCCCGTGAATGATCTTGAACGTGCCGAAAAGTTTTATTCTGCAGTTTTCAACTTTAGCTTTGATAAAGAAATTATAGACAGCTACGAAATGGCTTTGTTTCCTTTTGAAGAAAAAAACAGTGGCATTACGGGAGCTTTGGCTAAAGGAGATGTCTACAAGCCTTCTAAAAACGGAGTTATCATTTATTTTAAAACAGAAAATATTGACAGAACATTAGAAAAAGCCGTTCACCATGGAGGTTCAGTTCTTTATCCCAAAAGAATTGATGAAAAATATGGGTTTGCCGTAGCAGAATTTGAAGACTCAGAAGGAAACAGAATTGCCCTTCATGAAACCGTAAAATAGCCATACCATTCATTGCATATTATTTTTTTTTAACAGAATTACTGCAAATTTTGTATATTTAAACAACCATTTGAAATCTAATTTGGTAAAGAACTATGGCGGAAGAACTTTATTTCATCAAGACCAATCCTACTGTTGCCAAAATTAATTTGTACAATAAGCTGAGCCGTGAAGAAGAAAATATTCTGAAATTTCTTCAACCTGAAGCGAAAAATACTCTTAAAACGATTAAAGAAAAGATTAAGGATTCTGTAGAAGAACTCACTCAGGAGGAACTTCTGCTTATTTTTCAATGGTTTCATAAAGTCTATTCTTCAGATCATGAGGAAACCAAAACACAGCTTTTCATCAATGGTATTGATCTTTTTTATGAAATTCCGACAAATGTTCATGCCGAGAATTTTCTTCAGATTCTTTCCGACTATGAAAAACTCCTGAAACAGGACATGAATTATATTGTTGATTCTAAAAACTTTAATCAATTTCTGATCTACGGAATATTTCTGACAGAAATGATCAACAGACAACAGCATCCTGATAATATCCTTTGTGAATATCTGAAACCAGATAACCAGTCTTTGTACCTCCTGGCAGAAGACCAATGCGGTTTGAAAGATTTTGATCCCAACATCATTCCCGATCTTCAGCATTATTTTGCAGATCTGTATGATCTTACCAAGTTTTACAAAGGTTCTATTATCAAACTCGAAAATCAATAAAAAAAGAGGCTTTTCAGACCTCTATCAGCATCTCAGGGTTTCTCATGAGATAATCTAATGCTTCTTTCACAGCTTCTTCAGGACTTTTGGGATTGAATCCCAGTTCAATTCTGGCTTTAGAAATATCAAAATCCTGCTGTAACCCTGAAAACATGGCAATATCTTTTCTGGTAAGTACGGGTGCTTTACCACTCAGCTTTGCTGTCAATTCCATGAGAGCCGCAATTGTAAACAGGATTCCTTTGGGAACGGAGCGCGGAATATTCAGCTTCAGCTCCGGATAAAGAGTATTGGCCAGAATGGTGGTATCAGTGATCGTCATGCATTTTTCATTGGCAAGAATATAACGCTCACCGGAGCGTCCTTTTTCAGCTGCCAGATAGCATCCTTCTGCAACATCTTTCACATCTATCCAGTTCAGGGTAATTTTAGTATCTACCGGTATTTTTCTATTCAAAATTAATTTGAGAACTCCATAGGAAACATTTAACGGTAAAAATGCCTTACTTCCAATCATCGCAGAAGGCATCACCGAAACCAGCTCTATTCCCAGTTTTGAAGCCAGTTCAAAAGCCAGCTTCTCCCCATCATTCTTAGAATTATAATACATATCTCTACGATCTGGGTTATAACCTTTACTTTCTTTAGTAGGCAAATGGGTATAATCAAGTGCTGCAATAGAACTTACATATACTATTTTTTTTACCCCTGCTTATGAAGCTGC
>CBFQYI010000688.1:0-1905 GCA_965720825.1 uncultured Chryseobacterium sp.
TTGTTTTTTTATCATTATCTTTTTTGAAAATTATTTTTTAGTTCTTTGAAATTAATATTCGGAATTACTGAATATCCGCCATATTGAGATAATCCAGCACCTTTAAGAATAGCAGAAATAATGTGATTACAATTATTAAAAAGAAAGTGGTAGTTGCTTTGAATCTGCTTAAAAGCGCTTATTGTTGCTGCTAAATCCTGTTGAGTTGTAGTTTTTATTGTAATTGAATCATCATATTTATATTGAGTTTTTGCAAAATCCATAGCTTCCTGTAATGTCTTAAATGTTTTTACAGTAGCATCATTTTTTCCTCCCATCCACATACTTCCCGAAGAATCCACTCTCCCATCGCTAGCAATATAGATATAACCGTCTTTGGGAGTTCCTATTATCGCCCCACTGTGTCCTTTTCCTCCGGCACCATCTGAAGCATTCAATATAATTATATCTTTATTGAATGCATAATGTGATTAAATCCAGCTACAAACCCGCCAATTAGAGCTCCTTCCCAGAAATTTCCACCTGTAAGTTCGGATCCTAAACCTCCTAAAATAGCACCAGAAGAAATAATTCCAACAGTGCTATTTGCAAATTTACCTGCAACAGTACTAAAAGCAGAAGCTCTTATGCTTCCTAACAATCGTGAAACAAAAAGTACTACCAAAATCTTTTTTCAGTACAAACAATAACATTTTTTTCTATAAAAGCATTTTTGCAGTTCTCTGTACCAAATAGGGGCAATTTCTTCTTGTTTATGAAATTCCTTTGAATCCAGATTTTTTTCTTCTTATTCTAATAATTTCATATTACAGTTGACGCCAAAAGTTTTACAATTTGTAGGGAGGTTGTGGTAGATGAAAAAAAGATCTATTTAATACAGTTTATACTTTCTAATTTATGTTCTTTATAATTCTTATGAAACACTATTCTTAAAGAATCTATATATTTATTTAAATCAACACTTTCATAAAAATCTAACGCTTTTTTCAATGTCATTGTTGTCTTAACATTTGGATTATCTACGGGCATATAAGGAGGATAATCTTTGTTAAGCCATTTCGAAATTAATACATTATAGTTTTCGTCTATATAAGATGGATGTTCTTTTGAATAAAAATCCATAAACAAACAATCTTCTTGGGCCAATTCGGCAGAAGATAAGTCAAACAGTGAGTCACATTTTTTAATGTGATGTTTTTTTTCTTCTTGTCTCATTGATTTTTCATATAAATCTATAAAGGCATATCTTTTATGTTTAGATAATAGAATTTCTATTTTTTTAAAATCTTTTTCATTAGTTTGTTTTTTATTTGTAGTGCATTGTATTAATCCAAACAATATAGAAATACTAATGATTATATATTTATAATTCATATTACTTAGTTTTAATAAAATTTATTGTAATAAGGTGAATAAAGCGTATGTCCAAAAACACCTTTCCCATTTTTAATAAAAGCTACATCAACATGGTATACACTTCCGGTATAACTTTTATCTTTATATTGCACATTTATTCCCCAACCAGATTTATCATATCCTTGACCATATGAAATAAATCTTTGCTCTATAGCTTGAGCAATTCTAGTTGCAGCTGTATAATATTTTTTTCCTTTAGCTCCAGTCCAATCTCCGCCAATCTCAATACCTGATTTTTCAAATGCGACACTTAATCTAATGGCACATGTATTTATGAAATCGGCAGGGTTTTCTAAATATTTTTGGTAAAGTGGTCCTCCTACTTCTTTATAAACTGATTCTGCATCAGGGTAATTTTTATAATCAGGATAATTCTCTCCAATTTTCTGCTTTTCTTCTTGGGTCAAAGATCTTTTTGCAAAATTATCCTTACTATCCAGTACATTTATTTGATGCATTACATGATTAAATCCAGTTACAAAGCCACCA
>CBFQYI010000689.1:0-1904 GCA_965720825.1 uncultured Chryseobacterium sp.
CAGGGTTTACCAATGGTCCTAAAAGATTAAAAAATGTTCTTAAGCCCAAAGATTTTCTCAATAATCCAACTGATTGCAAAGCAGGATGAAAATAAGGAGCATGTAAAAAGCAGATGTTGGCTCTTTCAAGATCTTCATTCAATTGTTCTGAATTGTTTTTAAACTGATATCCCAGTTCTTCCAGTACATTAGATGACCCTGTAGTAGTGGAAGCTCCGTAATTTCCATGTTTTGTTACTTTCTGTCCGGCTCCGGCAACTACAAAACTGGCCAGAGTGGATATATTGATGGTGTCTTTTCCGTCTCCTCCGGTTCCAACAATGTCAATCGCATCACTGGAGTCAATTTTTACAGGAACAGCCATCTGTAATAACGCTTCTCTGAAACCTTCCAGTTCTTTCAATGTGATATTCCTCATCAGGAAAACACTTATGAAAGCGGTAACTTCTGCAGCGTTGAACTTATTCTGTGCAATCTCAATCATCATCGCTTTTGCTTCAGATTTTGAGAGTGTGTTATGATTAAACAGATATTGCAGTATTTCTTTCATTTGTGGTGTTTTTATGGTTGTTGAAGGGATTTCTAAGGTTTTCATGACAACAGAAAGTTTTTAATGATTACTTCTCCTTCCGGTGTTAAAATACTTTCAGGGTGAAACTGTACTCCGTGTACATCATATGTTTTATGCTGCAAAGCCATGATCATTCCGTCTTTATCTACAGCTGTGATTTCCAGTTCTTCCGGGAACCCTTCTGGATTGACTGCCCAGCTGTGATATCTTCCTACTTCCAATCCTGATTGTAAATCTTTGAAAACTTTGGTGTTTTCTTTTACAATTTCAGTAGTGGTGGCTACTCCGTGGAAGATTTCAGAAAGGTTAATCAAACTTCCTCCGAAGGCTTCAGCGATAGCCTGCTGGCCCAGGCATACCCCAAGAATACTTTTTGTAGATGCATATTCTTTAATAAGGTCTAATAAAATACCGGCTTCTTCAGGAATTCCGGGTCCTGGCGAAAGAATGATTTTGTCATATTTTCCAATTTCTTCAAGAGTAATTTTATCATTTCTTACCACATCCACTCTTTGATTCAGAACTCTTTCGATAATCTGGACAAGGTTATACGTGAAGCTGTCATAGTTATCAAAAACGAGAACTTTAAGCTGTGACTGTTGAGTGTTTATATTGTTGTTCATTGCTTTTTTTGTTAGATAGTTGCTGGTTGTTTTTGCTGCTGTTTGATAGTTGGTTGATTTATTTTTCAACTATTTTTTCGGCTTTTTCTACGGCTTTTTTAAGAGCGTTCAGTTTGTTGTTGACTTCCTGCAGTTCGCTTTCAGGGACAGATTTTGCCACAAGGCCGGCACCAGCCTGATAAAATAACGTATTGTTTTTGCTTAAGAAGGTTCTGATCATAATGGCCTGATTGCAGGTTCCGTTCAATCCGATCATCCCTATACAACCTCCATAATATCCACGGGAATCTTTTTCGTATTGGTTGATCAGCTGAAGCGCTTTATGTTTAGGTGCACCGCTTAATGTTCCCTGAGGGAAAGTGGCAGAAACCATTTCAAGAGGATTGATATCATTTTCAACATCTGCAGTCACTTCACTTACCATATGAATCACGTGAGAGAAAAGCTGGATTTCTTTAAGTTTAGTAACCGTTACATTTTTTCCAAGCTTTCCAAGATCATTTCTGGCGAGGTCTACCAGCATAGTATGTTCTGCATTTTCTTTAGGATCAGCTTTTAAAACCTCAATCGCTTCAAGATCAGAATCAAAGTTTCCGGTTCTTTTCGAAGTTCCTGCAATCGGATGAATGATTGCTTTGTTGTTTTTTATAATCAACTGGCTTTCAGGACTTGATCCGAATAATTTGTAATTTCCGTAATCAAAATAAAAC
>CBFQYI010000690.1:0-1900 GCA_965720825.1 uncultured Chryseobacterium sp.
ATGTTGATCCATTCTTAAAATTAATTATTATGAAAAAAAGCTTATTGTTAATTCCTTTGATTATTGTTGCCTGTAAAAAAGAACCCGCTGTGACAAATGTCCCGGATAAGGACTCTACGGTAATAACAGAAATGCCGGACTCTGTGGTAAGAAAAGATTCTGTAGCATTAAGGAAAAAAGATTCAATTATTAACAATGCTCCGGCCACTAAGGAAGTATTGCGTAAAGGCGTAATGAGAGATGAAAAAGACGGACAGATCATAAGAACTGCAGACGCCAACCAGCTGCCTTTTACAATAGGAGAAGAATTTACAAAAGACGATCAGGATTTGATTTTAAAACTGACCCGTTACGACCGTCCCAATATCAAAGCTAAAATTTCAACCAAAGAGAAAGACTTCAATATCCGTTTCAATCAGATCAGACTTCCAAACGGGAACTATGACGGACCTTTTGGAAGAGAAATCACTTATGATACTCCCGGAAATGGTGAAGTATGGTTGATTATTGGGAAAAGTAACATGGCTTCGGGAAATACCAAAGGAAGTTTTACAGTAACGGTGGAATAAGACCCAATCAATTTGGTACAATTTCTGCAAACTAAACCTTGAAGTTTAAAATTTAAAATTATGAAAAATATAGTTCTAACAGCAATGGCCGCCTCAGCAGTACTCGTAAGTTGCGGAACCGTACAGTCGCTGGTTCAGAATACATTTCCCTACACAACGAATGTTTTGGTGTCTACGGGAGTTCCTGCAGATAAAGAAGTTTCTTCCACTGCAACCGCTACCAATGTGCAGACCTGGTTCGGAGGTAATAACAATGCAAAAATTAAAGACGTAAGAATTTCAGATGCAAAAATCTCTGTGGCATCTCCTTCAGGGGGAAATCTGAGTGCATTCAAAACTGTAAAAATATACGTTTCATCTAACGGAACAGGAGAGAGATTAGTGGCTTCACGTTCCAATATCTCGACCAATTCTTCCAGCTTAAATCTTGATCTTAATGATACCGGATTCCTGGACGAAATTGTAAAAAGTTCAGGATTGACAGTAAGAACGGTTTATGAATTGAAGAATCAGACTTCTTCTGATATGAATATCAAAGTAGCGCTTAACTTCAGCAGCGTTCCTGCAAAATAAAAATCAATAAAAATTGATCATAAAAACCCTCTTTCAGTTTTCTGGAAGAGGGTTTGATGTGAAGTAAAATGTATAAAAAAATCTTGTATTTTAGAGTTTGGTTAATTTCTCAACAACTCTTCTCTGGCCCTCATTAATATTGATGATATACTGGCCCGTAGGAAGTTGTGAAATATCAATCTTTTCATTCGGTAAAACCGAATTTTTAATCACTGTACGCCCCTGAAGGTTAATAATCTCTACATCCAGTTTTTTATTTTCACGGCTTTGAATAGCAAAAGAACTGCTGGATGGATTAGGATAAATTTTAACCTCTAATGAAGGTAAAGTCTTAACAGGTGCTGCAAAATTATTTTCCAGTTGAAGGATAGCATTCTTCACATTAGGAAGAGGTCCGATCTTTTGACCGGTCACCGTTCCTCCCTGAGGAATTCCTGTTGAAATTAAAAGGTTTTTCATTGCTGAAGGTGTTAAATACTGACCTGTAGTCTGGCGATAGAAAGACTGGATCAAAATAGCTGCAGAAGATACTACTGGTGTAGCAGAACTTGTACCACTGAAATAATTATAAGTTCTGTTGTTGTCATTGTCATATTTTGCATAAGATCCATAACCTGCTGCCATCACACTGCTTCCCCAACCCTGAACATCTACTCTGTTTCCAAATGTACTGAAGCTTAATTTCGAATGGGTTGTATTAGGAGATCCTGCACCTACAATAATAGCTCCGCTGTTTCCTCTGGCAAGATAGGTTGCAT
>CBFQYI010000691.1:0-1898 GCA_965720825.1 uncultured Chryseobacterium sp.
TGCTTATTAAACCTTCTACTCAATACTCTATTGTCATTGCGAACGAAGTGAAGCAATCTCATCTGTAATAAAAAGAGATTGCTTCGTCGCTATACTCCTCGCAATGACACAAAAATTATCTAATACCTCTCACCCTTGTAGGGAAAGTATATACAGATTTCGAGGCAGTAATGAAGAGAATATCATTGTTTTTGCCACCAAAAGCCACGTTAGACGTCCACTTCTCAGGGATAGAAATATGATAGATTTTCTTTCCCAAACGGCTAAAAACATGTACTCCATCCCCTGTCAGGTAAAGATTTCCATGCTTATCCAGCTCCATTCCGTCTGAACCCATTTCGCAGAAGAGTTTTTTCTCAGACAATTTCCCTTCTCCCAGTATATCATATACATAGGTTTTTCCGGCGTCAATATCAGAAATATAGAGTTTCTTTAATTTTTCGCTTCCTACAATTCCATTAGGTTGCGTGAAGGTATCCAGTTTAGTTACTTTTCCTGTTCTATCTCTGTAATAAAGACTTTTATGCTGGATTTCCTGTTTAAAACCGATCCAGTAATCTCTTTCATACAAAGGATCCGTAAAATACATTCCTCCGGTTTCATCATTCCAGACATCATTGGGGCCGTTCAATCTTTTTCCTTCAAAACCTTTAAGCAGAACTTCTACTTTTTTGTCTTTGGATATCTTCCAGATCTCACCCTGATCGTCTGAACAGGTAATCAAATAGCCGTCTTTGTCAAAATGGGTTCCGTTTGCTCTTCCTGTTTTATCTAAAAACTCTATCACCTTATTGCTTTTCCAATCCCAATAATAGATCTTATCATTAGGCTGATCGGTAAAGTAAACAGTCCCTTCTTTATCTGCTGATGGTCCTTCTGTGAAACTGAACTTATCGGAAACCATTTCAGGTTGTACTCCTTCATAAAACATTTTACTATAATTTACTGATTGACAGTTTACCAATGCGAAAACCAAACCAATCATACTTATTTTAAAGATATTCTTCATACTTCCTATTAAAAGCTGCAATTTACGATATGACCCAAAAGTATCAAAATATTTTCTCATTTTGATACAATAAAAATCACAGAAATTAAATGTCCCAATTGTCCTATTTTGGAAGTAGATCATATTAGTAATAAAAAGATATAATCCGGAGCTTTGCAGTAACAGGATCAATCACTTTTTTCAAGGAAAAATATCTTTAAAAAATGATGAATCCGGGTGAAAATTGTACCAAAATACTTTATAGCATACAACAATGAGCGCAGAGTCCAACAATATCAAGTCATTGGAAATTGAAAATGAAGATTTCAGAAATTCCGTAGGAACCATGGATGAAACCGGGAAAAGAAAATGGATTTTCCCCAGAAAACCTAAAGGAAAATATACCAACTACAGAAATTACACCAGCTATCTTCTTCTTGCCATTTTCTTTGGACTACCTTTTGTAAAGATCAATAACAATCCTTTTCTGCTAATCAATGTCATTGACAGAAAATTCTTTATTCTTGGACAGCCATTCTACCTGCAGGACTTTTTTATTCTTGCTTTAGGAGCGGTAACTTCCGTGATTTTTGTAATGTTATTTACTGTCGTTTTCGGAAGAATCTTCTGTGGCTGGCTGTGTCCGCAGACTCTTTTCATGGAAATGGTTTTCCGCAAAATCGAATACTGGATTGAAGGTGACCGAAATAAACAAATGAAACTTGACAGACAGGAATGGGATGCGGAAAAAATAAGAAAGAGGCTGACTAAATGGTCTGTTTTTCTTCTCATATCACTGATTATTTCTCACTTTATGTTCATGTATATTGTGGGGTACGAAGAAGTTTTCCGTATTATGAGTGAAGGGCCTGAAGGAAACTCACTGAAGTTTCTTGTGATGATCTTCTTT
>CBFQYI010000692.1:0-1895 GCA_965720825.1 uncultured Chryseobacterium sp.
TGCAGCTTTAGCAACCGCTAAAGAAACACCTAAAATAGCATTAGCACCAAGATTACCTTTGTTAGGCGTTCCGTCAAGATCAATCATAATCTGATCGATATAGTTTTGTTCAAAAACCGGTTGTCCAACTAAATTCTCTGCAATTACTTCTTTTACATTTTCAACAGCTTTCAGAACTCCTTTCCCCTGATATTCTGAACCACCGTCACGTAATTCTACCGCTTCGTGTTCTCCTGTAGACGCTCCTGAAGGTACAGCTGCACGGCCCATTGCCCCACTTTCTGTAAATACATCTACTTCAATGGTAGGATTTCCTCTGGAATCTAAAATCTGTCTTGCTTCTATGTAAGAAATTGCACTCATTTTTTATTTTTTTTAGTTTAGACAAATTTAATCAAAATTTAACTTTCAGGGGTATTTCACGGGATTTTTTTGAGATAAATCCGAGTTAAATTTTAGTTAATTTATATTATGATAATTCTACAAATTCTTTGTGAAGAATTCGAGGTTAAAATTTGAAAATAGCAATAAAAAAACTCACCTTACAATTTTTAAGATGAGTTTTGTATTTCTATTCTTTCTTAATCTATTCTTTTTTCATCGCATCAAAATTGAAACTGACGTTTAAGAAACCAAAAAGATTATTGTTTTTAATATCATACTTTAAAATTAATGGTACCCAAAGGTTTTTTAAAATTCTTATCCTAAGATCTGCATTGGCTAAGAATTGGTCATTTTTTTCTTCATCCATCAATCCTGAAATAATCCTTTTATATTCAAAATTAGGTTTAAGTTCTACAATGGATTTATCTTTAGTCTCCCAAATTGAGATATTCAAACCAAGTTGTGATGAAAATTCTTTTCTTTTGATGACAGATGTTGTGATACTATCTTTTGCTTTAAACTGATTTCGGAAGTCTATTTCCAATTTATTCCCTTTCTTAGATTTCAATCCTTGCAGATAAACCAAATTGGCATCAAACTCGTCTAAAAATTTTGCATTTTTTTGAAAGTTACTATTAAAACCTATTTTCAATAATGGTTTTCTTTTAATAGAATCCAGTTCTTTTGCATATGCTTCACCGAAGTATTTTCTAGTATTCTGATAATCAGAAGGCAGATATTTTATAAAATCTTTTGGGAATTCATCTATTGGAATAATATATTCATCGGCATTTTTGCTTATTGCCTCTTGGATCTGCTTTATTTTTGTTATTTTATCCGGATCTTTATTTTTTTCTAAATCAGCATTATACCTTTCTCTGGATGTCGTAAGTATTTCAAAATATTTCTCATAAAGTTTTGCTGTTTCACCATTCACTAATGTATTTACACTTAGATCTCTTTTGTTGATCAAAGCCCAGTCAAAACCATATGAAAATCCTTTGAATTTATAATCATTATCTAATTTCAGTCCCATATTTATTTGAAAATTTCTTGAAAAATTTTCTTTAACATAGTTTTCGTCAATTAACAATTTACTGTCTACCTCACTCTTTATAGCAAAGATTGTTGTCTTGTATTCAAAAGATTTATTATCACCTGCAAGGTTTTTGGCTGCAAGCTGCATAAAATTGGTAAAAACGTCATTCCAGTTACCTGTTTTACTGTTATTTACAGTTTTAAGGGCATTATTACTCTTTTGCTTTAAATCAATATTATTCTGACCATGAAGTGTCAATATATTGAAGAATACCAATATTAAAGTAAATAATAAAAGTCTATTTGTTCTCATGGTTTAAGCTTTAAAATAATACTCTGCATAAATATGCTTGCCTTTTTGGATCGACGGATTTGCATAAGATAAATCCTTATCTAATGCAATCTCTTTGTCATCAAAAACAAGACTTATAATTGCTCTTCTTTTGTCAGAATCAGCGTTACTGCCACCTATG
>CBFQYI010000693.1:0-1894 GCA_965720825.1 uncultured Chryseobacterium sp.
CAGGTGAGTGTGCTGTCATGGCAAACTGATGCCAGAAACCACTCTGAAGAATTCCCATCTCAAACATCTGTCTGATCATTTCCAGAGAATCGACAGTTTCCTGGATGGTTTGGGTAGGGTATCCATACATCAGATAGGCATGAACCATAATTCCCGCTTCTGTAAAATTTCTTGTTACGTTGGCAACCTGGTCTACAGAAACACCTTTATCAATTAATTTCAGCAATCGGTCACTGGCTACTTCAAGACCACCAGAAACTGCAACACATCCCGAAAGTTTCAGGAGATAACATAAATCACGGGTGAAGCTTTTTTCAAAACGGATATTGGTCCACCACGTAACCACAAGATTTCTTCTGAGAATTTCCAGAGCCACCTCTCTCATTAAGGCAGGAGGTGCTGCTTCATCTACAAAATGAAATCCTGTCTCACCGGTTGTTTTGATTAATTCTTCAATTCGGTCTACCAGAATCTTAGCAGAGATCGGTTCATAGATTTTAATATAGTCTAAAGAAATATCACAGAATGTACATTTTCCCCAGTAGCATCCATGCGCCATGGTTAGTTTGTTCCATCTTCCGTCGCTCCATAAACTGTGCATCGGATTGGCAATTTCGATAACGGAAATATATTGATCAAGTTTTAAATCTGTATAATCAGGAGTTCCTATTTCAGACTGTTTGAAGTCGTGCCTTTTAGAATTGTTCTTGTAGACAACTTCTTTATTTTCGAGAAGAAAAGTTCTTTTAAATTCTCCTTCCTCAGCTGCAATTCCTAAATTCTGGTAAAGAAGTTCCAGAGGAAGCTCACCATCATCTAAAGTAATAAAATCAAAAAATTCGAATACTCTCTGATCTTTGACTTCTCTTAATTCCGTATTGGGAAATCCTCCTCCCATAGCAATTTTAATGTGAGGATAATGCTTTTTGATCCATTGGGCACATTTGAATCCGGAATATAAATTGCCAGGAAACGGAATGGAAAAACACACAAGCTTTGGCTGAACAGCGTCAATTTTTTCCTGAAGAATTTTTAAAGTAAACTCATCTATAAATGTAGGTTCACCAGATAGTTTAGAATATAATTCATCAAAAGAATTGGCACTTTTTCCAAGGCGTTCTGCATATCTGCTGAAGCCAAAATCGGAATCGATATTTTCTACAATATAGTCGGAAATATCTTCCAGATACAAAGTTGCCAGATGTTTGGCTTTATCCTGAAGTCCCATATTTCCAAAAGCAAATTCCATATCATCCAGCTGGTTGAAACGGGAAGCTTCGGGAAGAAAGTTCATGCTGCAGATCTGCCTTGCTAACGTAGGAGTCTTATCCTGTAAAAAAGTAATGACCTGATCTATCGTTTTTAAATATTCTTCTCGTAAGGCATAAATTCTCTGGGAATTTTCAGAGGCAGCCTGAAGATCAATTTCTTTATTGAAAACCTTCTGGATTCCATCCTTTGAGAATAATTCCAAAATAACATCGATCCCCAAATCTACCTGATAGCTTGAAATATTCTTGGTATTTAAAAATCCTTTTATATAAGCTGTTGCAGGATAAGGAGTATTAAGTTGGGTAAAAGGCGGAGTAATAAGAAGCAGGTCTTTCAACAGAAATTTTTTGCAAAGTTATTCCAAAGTTTTTTTAGAAAAAAATTTTTTACCCTGATTATAAACAGTGAAGAAAAGTCTTTAGAGATATTGCATTTTATTACTATTCAATTTTCTTGATTCTTCTTATTTCCAATCTATGGGAGCAGTAAAGTATTTTAGAATAAATTAGAAGGTTTATTAAACAAAGCATCCGGAGAATAGCTTTCAATAAATATTAAGAAAGCATCTTCGTCAAAATATCCGTCTTCATCCAGAATTTCAGCTTTCAGCAATCCGATTTCA
>CBFQYI010000694.1:0-1891 GCA_965720825.1 uncultured Chryseobacterium sp.
AGTTTCTGTAAGTGAGTGAGACTGGATAAAGGCAATGATCCCGATCCCAAAAAATGCGCCTAAAAATGACCAGAAATGTTCCTTGTAATCAACAAGGGTCTCTTTATAGATCACATATTTTGAAACCCTGAATGTTCTTTTAATGCTCTTCTTCATTTACTCTTCTTTTTTTATAATTTGAATTAAATTGTCTACAAATGGCCGGGTGTATATTCCGTTTTCATCATAATCGGGATCTAAAATGGTAATCTCTATTCCAAAACACAAAGGATTTTCGAATAAAGGTTCCAGCATTTCCCTGAGATCATCATAGTTTATTCCGTCTTCCATTCTGCTGTCTACGGCAGGCATGATTTCATCTTTCAGAATATCTACGTCAAAATGAATGAAAAATCCATCCAGACCTTTGTTATTTACCATTGTCAGAAAGTCATCAGCTGTTTTTCTGAAACCATTTTCTCTGAGATGATAAAGGTCAAAATAATGAATGCCGGAATTGATAATCTGATCAACATATTCCTGATCATCAGTTTCTGCATTTCCGCAGCAAAAAATATTTTCTTCAGACAGATAAGGCTTTAAGCCATCAATATCAGTCAGCTTTTGATGCCCGGTACCAGTAATAATGGCAAGATCCATTCCTGCTGCACCTCCGGTTTCAGAAAGTTCCGGTGGGATAAAGTCTGTGTGCCCGTCAAGATAAAAAAGCCCGAAATTTCCCAGTTTTTTCAAAGCGATGGCATTTCCTATGAGAATACTGCAGTCACCTCCAAGAAAAATATTGAATGCATTTTTTTTGTAATGATGGAGAATACAATCAGCCTGTTTTTTAGCATATTCAATAATCTGGTCTGCATTTCTGACCTTTGATTCCTTATCAAAGTCCATAGAATATTCCGGAGCTTCAATCCTGAAAATATGGGCAGGATTAATTCTGCTATGAAAACCAAACTTTCTGAGCCAATCCGGAAGTTTTCGAACACCGGGTTCTGTCTCATATTCCTTTTTAGTAAGTCCCAAATTGAGAGGAAACTCAAAAATATTGATATTCCTTTTCATAGATGAATTTTCACAAAGATAAGGAAATATCCGTTTGTAAATGGATAATTGGGAAAGCTCTGATCAGTATTACAATATATTTTATGAAGAAGAGAGGATTTATTGAGTAGAATAAATTTTCAAAACACTTAAATCTGTATTTTTTTTAATTTTCTATATTTTGAAAAATATAATATTCATCGATTTTTTAAGAGAAATTCCAACTAATAAATTAATATTGTTATGTATAACTAATTTGTTTTCAGTAAATAAAATGAATTGTTATTTCACTGTATTGTGTTTTTTTTGTATTTTTGATAACATTCAAAAAAACAAACCATGAAAAAATCCAATTTATTGCTCAGTATTTTGTGTTCCTCTGTATTTTTTGGACAGGTAGGGATTAACACAACATCTCCACTGGGTGTTCTTGATGTTACCTCAGCTAATTCAGCAGTTGTACTCTCCAGAAATGTCAATCCTCCGACCAACGTAACCACGCCTGCTGAGGGAATGATCATCTACGATTCCACCAATAAGACTCTAAGGTATTATAACGGAACCCAGTGGAGTACAGTAATTTCTTCAGTAACATTAACAACAGCCAATGAAGGAGTTGTTAAGTTAAATAGTGGAGCAGGGGTGAAGCCTTTCTATGCATTCAAATCTTCAGGAGGAGTTCCTTTAATGACGTATCAAAATATTGTGTATCAGACACCAATAAATATTGTGACAGACTTTGCATCATCTCCTACAACCACATGGCCGGAAAATATTCTCAGTCCGGTGCCTGGAGATATGTACAATCCGTCAACAGGACGGTTTTTGGAAAACCCTATTGCCGGACAAGTTC
>CBFQYI010000695.1:0-1874 GCA_965720825.1 uncultured Chryseobacterium sp.
AATGAAGGGTAATAATCCCTCTTTCCACATCATGGTTAATGATTCGCTTTACCAAAATCCCCTTCTCTTTGTGAACGATTACAAAATCCCACTTGTCATAATGGAGTTTGCTCATCCAGTAATCCTGTCTGATGTTTCTGCATAAGATAATATCACCTTCCAGATAGCTTTCGTATGATCCGTTATCCATACTGTCTCCTTTCACTTCAAAACACATGTATTCACCTCTGTGCTCTACATCGTCCGTAAAAGGAATAGTGGGTAAGCTTTCTATGTATTCTTCATCAGCAAAATTACTCAGATAGCCGGCTTGTGCGTATTGATTTGCCAGTGGAACGTGCATGATCTTTAAATCTGAAAAAACAACCGGAGACGCACTGTCATCATTGAGTTCCTGTTGTTTTAACAGTAAATTGGTGACAAAGTAAGCCGTTGTTTCCGGTATTTTTCGTTCGCCTTTTTCCCAATATTGCACGGCTCTGGTGCCTACCCCTATAGATTTTGCTATATCAGCCTGCTTCATGTTTAGTTTCTTTCTGATTTCTTTGAATTCTAAATAGTTCATTTTGATATGTTTATAGTTATTTGTAAAAAAAAATGAATAATTTGTTCGTTTTTGTTTTGAAAAACGAACAATGTTCGTATATTTGTTTCGTCGTTAAGATGGAACAGTACAAATGTACAAAATTATATTTAAAATTTAATATTTTTTTAATAATTTAAAATGTTGCTTTTTATTTGTAATTACATGTTATTAAGTTAGTTGTGTGTTTGTTTTGCACGTAATGTATTTAAAATACAGATATTTTCTTTTTTTGTTTTATCCGGAGCTAGTAGGAATAATGAAAATTTTAAATAATCTATAAAATGTAAAAAGTGCGCTTTTTGTATTGTTTTATTTGTGTTTTGTTCGTTTTTGTGTTGTTTTATTAATGATAAAAATGCGTTTATTTTTTGATCAATATCTGAATAAAGCAATCATTTTGCTCTTTGTTTTTCCTGAGAATAAAAAACAAGCCAAAATGTAGCATAATACTCCTGTTCAACATATAAAATATCGATTAATTATAGTTGTCAGTAAAGTTGCTAGTACATCTTGAAAGAGCAAATGAAATTTAAAATAAAGAAGTCAGGGTAAGATTAATACCTGGTACCGGCTTCTAAAAAACAAAATTAATTGAATTAGACATCTTTTTAAAAGGCGGAATATTCGTCTTTAGGGATTCTTATGACTTTATGAAACTGTCAACAGGTATGAGAAGGAAGCCTGTCTGATTCAAAAAAAACTTTTTAACCAAAAAAACTTTTAACCATAGAATATGAAACGTAGTAAAGAATTAGTCGAAAAAAGAAAAGATTTTGTTATTGATTATGTAAAACGTAATCAGGATAAACAGATGAAGGTGATTGTCAACGAGCTGATGGAAATGTTGTTTTTGTCTGAAAGAACAATATATAACATCATTCTTCAGCCGTAGTATATAGTCACGGAAGAAAGCTCAGTCCTTACCATTTAATATTGTAATGTGAATATCAGTAAGATAATGTTTGTAGATAGTGTGTATTCATAATTCATTTCTTGAAATTATTCATTCTAAAAAGATAAAAAAGATTCAAAGCTATTGCTAAATCCTCAACAGCCTCATACATCAGATTAAAAGGCTGTTCTGATATCTTTCTCAAATTTAAATTATAGGTAAAATATTAAGGTGAAAAACGGTTTTTGCTTGGTAGTTCTGTTGTTTTAAATAAAACATGAATTGTAAAAGGAAACCGTTTGGCCTTAGTGTATTGGAAGAGAAATCAATTTTTTAAAAAAACTAAAAAAGCAATTATTCATTTAATAAAATTCTAGTAACCATGAAAAGAAAAGA
>CBFQYI010000696.1:0-1871 GCA_965720825.1 uncultured Chryseobacterium sp.
GATCAGTGATTATGCTAATTTCTGAGAATCTGCAATAAACTGAGCCAATCCGCTGTCTGTTAATGGGTGCTTCAATAAGCTCAAGATCGGAGGAAGTGGTGAAGTGATAACGTCTGCTCCAATTTTAGCACAGTCGATAATGTGCATTGAGTGACGGATAGAAGCTGCTAAGATTTCAGTTTCGAACATATAGTTATCGAAAATTAATCTGATCTCCTGGATAAGGTTAAGACCATCTGTAGAAATATCATCTAATCTTCCTAAGAACGGAGAAACATAAGTTGCTCCTGCTTTTGCTGCCAAAAGAGCCTGTCCAGGAGAGAAAATCAAAGTACAGTTTGTTTTGATTCCTTTGTCAGAAAAATATTTTAAAGCTTTGATTCCGTCTTTGATCATTGGAATTTTTACCACGATATTCGGGTGAATAGCAGCCAATTCGTCTCCTTCCTTAATCATTTCTTCATACGTTGTAGAAAGAACTTCCGCAGAAATATCTCCGTCTACAAGTTCGCAGATCGTTTTATAATGGTTTTTGATCGCTTCAGCTCCCTGAATTCCTTCTTTTGCCATTAATGAAGGATTGGTAGTTACACCATCTAAGATCCCAAGATCTCTTGCTTCCTTGATTTGCTCTAAATTAGCTGTGTCAATAAAAAATTTCATTTTGATAAATAGATTTATTGATACAAAGATAGGGAATTAATTGGGTTCTGAGATATGAATTTTGAGTTACAGAGTTAAGAGTAAGAGAGTTTGAGTGTAGGAGAGTTTGAGAGTGAGAGAGTTTTAGTGATTGAAAAAAATAATTGTATGTTGATCTTAAATCAAATAGTTATTTTTGCTTCTAGCTTCTAGCTTCTAGCTTCTAGCTTCTAGCTTCTAGCTTCTAGCTTCTAGCCTAACTAGTTTAAATCTACCATCCATGAAAAACAACAGCTTCACCGCTACATTGGAAATTATAGGAATCAATCCTTTTGTTTTTATTCCTGAAGAAATTCTGGAAGAAATTTTTAATGAATCAGGGAAAAATAAAAGTCCCATTGCTGTAAGAGGAACGGTGAATGGGAAAGAATTTAAACAAAACCTGATGAAATATCTGGGAGAGTGGAGGTTGTATGTGAACCTGATAATGCTGAAAAACTCTCCGAAAAGAATAGGAGAAGTTATTGAAGTTGTTCTGGAATATGATGATTCTGACAGAAGCATTGCTATCCATCCTCAATTAGAAAAGGCGATTAAAGAAAGTACTGTGGCAACAGCAAATTTTGAAAATCTGATTCCATCAAGAAGACATGAGCTGATCCGGTATATCAATAATTTAAAGACCGAAGCCAGTATCCAGAGAAACATTGATAAAATTATCAGACATCTGCATGGTGAAACAGATTTTTTCGGAAAGATGATTGAGTAGGATCATAGCGAGACAAAATTTCAAATAATACAGGAAGTCTGGAAATAAAAAAGAGTGATTCTGCACAAAAAATATATTTTAAATTTAACACAAAGATTAGCTTAAATTCTCTTATTCCTAAATGTGCTAAGAAAGCGACAATGTTGCTGATGAAGTTTTATGATATACATGCGCTTAGAAAGAATCAATGAAATTGATTCCATCCTTATCTTGCTCAAAAAATTAACAGCATTTACTTGATCTTTGCGTTAAATTTAAATCATGATTTTTGATATTAAAACATATATAAATAAAAAAGACCGGAAAATTTTTCCGGTCTTTTTTATTTACTAAGAATTTAATGTTTTGCTAAGTTTCACAGCATCCTGGTTGGTAGGATCATACTGTATCGACTTGGCGATGTGTTCTTTTGCTTTATTAGGATCACATTGCTGTTCCGAAAAGGCAAGATAGAAATAAG
>CBFQYI010000697.1:0-1867 GCA_965720825.1 uncultured Chryseobacterium sp.
TATTCAGCAGCAGAAGCAGGTGGAAGTTCTCCACACCATTGTCGATAACATTTCACATGAGTTTAAAACGCCTATCGCTACTTTAAAAATAGCTTCGAAAGCATTAAAAAAAGAGTGGAATCCTGAAACGCTTCCTCTTATTGACAGACAGATTTCACGTCTTGAAAGCCTGATGTTTCAGCTTCATAAGGATGAAATTCCTGATGAAATGACCGCTATACAACCTGAGGACTGGAACTTTTTTATTCAGGATCTTTCGGTTACTTATCCAAATACTGATTTTAACCTTAAAAATACAGTTTCACAAGAACTTTCTTTTGATAAAAACCTAATGGAAACGGTCATTAAAAATCTTTGTGAAAACAGTGTAAAATATGGAGCATCGGTTATTACAATAGATATCCGAAACGGTTCTCAACAATTAGAATTTGAAGTTTCCGACAACGGTCAGGGTATGGAAACAAAAGAGCTGAATAATATTTTCGAAAAATTCTACAGAATACAGAATAACAATATTCACAACAGTAAAGGTCTTGGGCTGGGACTTTATTTCGTAAAAAAAATCATTACAAACTATGGTGGAAAAATACAAGTTTCCAGCCAGCTCCATACAGGCAGTACTTTTAAAATATCAATTCCTTATGAAAACTAAAATCCTTCTGGCAGAAGACGATCCCGATTTCGGAATGATTCTTAAGCAGTATCTTGAATTAGAAGATTTTGAAGTCAGTTGGTTTCAGAATCCGGAAGATATCGTACCATTGGTTCAGACTGATTTTCCCTTTCAGATAGGAATTCTGGATGTGATGATGCCCAATATCGATGGTTTCTCGCTGGCGAAAATGATCATCAAAGAAAAAAGTAATTTCCCATTATTATTTTTAACGGCTAAAAATCAAAAAATTGACCGATTAACCGGATTGAAAATAGGCGCCGACGATTATATTGCGAAACCCTGCGATCCTGAAGAACTTGTTTTACGAATTAAAAATATTCTGAAGAGAACACTTCCCGCCATTACTGAAAGTCAAATAAAAATCGGAGAATTTTCACTGGACACCACTAAACTTCTGTTGTCACATCCTAATGGAAACAACCGGCTGACCATACGGGAACAGGAACTTCTTCTGTATCTTCTGAAGCACAACCGATCCATCATTACAAGGGATAATATTCTGGATAATCTTTGGGAAGCCAATGATTATTTTACCGGAAGAAGTCTTGATGTATTCATCAGCAGGCTTCGTAAGTATTTCAACAGTGATCCTCAAATAAAAATCCAATCCCTGAGAGGAATTGGATTTGCAATTGATTTTCCAACCAACTGATTTTTTTATAGGGAAAGATGCACAATCACCGGAAAATGATCTGACGGATACAAGAGATTTTCTCTTCTGTCATTGATGTGTCGGTGAGATCTTATTGTAAAACCTTGCGTAAAAATATAATCGATTCTGTCTTTCGGAATTTCATTCACATTGAAGCCTGTGAAAGTTCCTACCGGACCATAATGCTTAGTTTCTGAGTGATAGAAAGTATCTTTCATGTTCTGGGAAAGAATTTTAATTGGTTCGGAATCATCTGTCAGGTTAAAATCTCCACTCAGCGTCACCGGAAGATTCTTTGGATTCAGTTCTTTGATTTTTTTCAGGATCAATTCGGAAGATTTTACTCTTGCCACATTTCCTATATGATCGAAATGAAGATTCATAGCCAGAAATTCTTTCTTCGATTTTTTATCTTTAAATACGGCATAGGTACAGATTCTGTTCAGCGCGGCATCCCAGCCTTTTGATGGTTTTTCCGGAGTTTCAGATAACCAGAACGTCCCGGATTTTACAATTTCCAGTTTGGTTGTATCATAAAA
>CBFQYI010000698.1:0-1867 GCA_965720825.1 uncultured Chryseobacterium sp.
AACAGCCCTGTGATAGCTGCAGGAGGAATTGCTAACGGCCGTGGAATTGCAGGAGCTTTCAAACTGGGAGCTGATGCCGTACAGATTGGGACGGCTTTTCTGGCAACTGAAGAATCCGGAGCTTTACCGATACACAAAGAGTTTTTGTTTTCCGACTCTGCTAAATCCACTACGCTTTCCAGAGCTTATACCGGAAGATTAGGACGTGGAATTACAACAAAAATCACAAGAGATCTATTGACTGCAACGGACAAAACCCTGCCATTTCCTTTGCAGACTCATTTTATGGGAGCGTTGAGAAAAGCCGCTTTGGAACAGCAAAAGTATGATCTGGTGTTCTTCTGGTCCGGTCAGATTGCACCGCTTTTAAAGCATAAAAAAGCCTCCACTTTAATGAAATCATTAATAGAAGAGGCTTCTGAATTATTATAATAAATAGAATTTACATCGTCATTCCAATGTCTATTCCTTTAATTTTTCTATACAAATCGGTAGCGTAATTATCGGTCATTCCTGAAACGAAGTCAATCACTCCCAACACTTTCTGATAATCTGTTCCATCATTGTAAATAAATTGCTTTGGAATGAGTTTCAAAGCTTTTTCGTCATAGGATTTTCTTTGGCCATCAGGCTTCAGAATGGAAGGAATAAAATGATCCAGCAATTCATACATTACATTGTAACCGGCATTTTCAATTTCAACAACGGCTTTGTGATTGTAGATTTTTTCTACTGAGAAACTCTCAATATCCTGCAGTGCTTTATTTTCTTTTTTATAAATATCAAGTAAGCCATTGCTAAGATTTCCTTCAAGAATTGTTTCAAAGTTATGCTTATACATCTCAATTGATTTATTGATTAATGCATTTATTACTTTTGCTCTTAAATAAGAAATCTGTTCATTTTCATTGGAGATAGAACTAAGCTTTGTCTCAATTCTCTGAACATCATCTGTCTCAGATTTTACCAGTTCGAAAAACAGGTTTTTACAGTCTGCTGTGGAAACAATTCCCAATCTGTGGGCATCTTCCATATCAATGATGTTGTAGCAGATATCGTCCGCCGCTTCTACCAGCCATACAAAAGGATGTCTTTTGAAAATATGAGGTTCTTCACTTTCAGAAATAAGTTGGGTTCCTTTGGCTATTTCCAGAAATATATCTTTTTCATTCTGGAAAAACCCGAATTTCTTTCTGTGAATGATTCCTTTTTTCTTTGCGACCGCTTCACACGGATATTTTGCAATACTTGCCAACGTGGAGAACGTCAGCTGAATACCACCAGCATCTTTTCCTTGCTGCTGCTGTGCCAGCACTCTGATGGCGTTTGCATTTCCTTCAAAATTAACCAGATCCGCCCATTCCTTTTCATTGAACTTTGATTTCAGATCTTTTTCATTCCTTTCAAAATAGCTCGCAATGGCATCTTCTCCGGAATGTCCGAATGCAGGATTTCCCACATCATGACATAAACACGCTGCAGCAATGACATTTCCTAAATTATAGAGATAGAAATTCTTTGAATCTTCAGTAAGTTCACTTTTAAAATCTTCAGCAATAAATTCACCGATAATACTTCCTAAACTTCTTCCTACGGATGATACTTCTAAAGAATGGGTAAGTCTGTTGTGTACAAAAACACTTCCGGGAAGAGGAAAAACCTGCGTTTTATTCTGAAGTCTTCTGAAGGCAGAAGAGAAGATAATTCTGTCGAAATCCCTTTGAAAATCAGTTCGTGAAGCTTTAGTCTGTGGATTGTTTCCTGTACGTTGATTGGTGAAAATCTGGTTTAAATTCATCATTTTTCAAAATTACTCCAAATTTTAATTGTACGGAATAGTATTTAGATTTTTATTAGTGAGATCTTC
>CBFQYI010000699.1:0-1862 GCA_965720825.1 uncultured Chryseobacterium sp.
TCTTTTTTTATGGTTTCTCCAAAAAGATTTTCATAAACAAATGAATACTTTCCTTCTTTTAAACTGTCAAATTTTATATTGGAATTTAAGAAAAGAGCAGATCTTTCAGGTTCTAGAATTTTGAAAATCTTCTCATCCTTATAGATTTCAATTTTGTACAAATTGGGACGCCTATTATCATATTTATCAGAGTTTTCTATATGAATATCGAAATTTGCCATTACATTTTTCTGACAGCTCATCATCAGAGTTAAAAGACATAGTAACAAAAGATTTCTCATTTTTTGAAAGTTTATTTCAACAGATTGGTAATCTTCCCTACCAGCCAGTGGTCATCACTTTTTATCGCCAGATCCATGATATTGTTGATTTTTCCGGTGACAGAACTGAAATCATTCATCAGCTTGATAAATTCCTGGGCTTCTTCGGAATCTTTATCCTCAATATTTTTTAACTCTTCAAGAAAGGAAATGACAGGTTCAATCTCTCTTTTTCTTCTTTCTTTGGTAATTTGTTTGAACAGATACCAGACATCTTTTTCAGCTACAAAATACTCTTTACGGTCGCCTTTTACAAATTCTTTTTTCACGATTCCCCAGTCTATCAGAGCACGTAAATTCATATTGGCATTTCCTCTTGAAATCTCCAGCTGTTCCATAACTTCATCGGTAGAAAGAGGTCTTCCGCTTGCCAGAAGCAGTGCATGCACCTGTGCCATTGTACGGTTGATTCCCCAATTGGTAGCAAAGGTTCCCCAGGTCTGAATGTATTTTTCTTTTGCTTCTGAAAGTTGCATTGTATTTCCGTTTTTAATTTCTGTAACAAATGTAATTATATTTTTTGAATTTTCAATAATTTTTGAAAATTAATTTTAAAAATAAAACAGACCTCCTTAGAAAGCCTATTTTACATTATAAAATTAAGGTTCAATACTGGTTGTAATCCCTTGATTCCAATATTTTGCTTCCGGCATATAATACAGATATACATTACTTGATTTTCCTGTATACGTTCCGGCAAATTCTACTTTGAGATCAAGATTAACGGTTTTCGTTTCCTCTGCATTGAAATGTTCCCAGTATAAAACCAGATAGTTGTCAAATATTTCATAGTAAGAAACCTGTTTTTTATCAACCATATCTTTCAGTAAAGCATTTTGCAGTGTCAGTCCTGCTGGTATACCAATTTTGGCTATGGTCATTGGCAGCTCACCGTTTATTTTGTTTTTTACGGTAATGGTCATTCTCCTGGTCTCCCCTATTTTTGACGTTCCGGATTTTAATTTGGTCTCCATGGTAAGTGGAATATCCTTACTTTCCGGAGCCTGCAGGGTATAATATTGATATTCCAGCTTATAAGGCAGTCCATTCTTATTTGGATAATGAATATTAATCGTATTTTCTCCGGCTTTAAATGCGGATGAAGCACTTATCATAGGTAAGGTTTGTGCTTTATTAATGGTGATCACCGGCTTTTCAGATCCATACAGCTTGTCATTTTTAGAGAAAAAATCAGATAATGCCTGGATCGCTAGTGTTGTGGCCTGTGTAGATCCGAATCCGAAATAGCCATTCAAACCAATAAGCTGATCAACTGCTTCAGCAATTTTCAACTGATTGAGTTTCTCATCTTTCTGAAGCGCCATTATATATAACGAAAGTGTTTCTGCATCTGCAGACATTCCCCATGAACCAGTAAAAGTAACTTCAGATTTTGCCTTCTTTGTTTCATATTGTTTGTCCAGAATGTTTATCAGATCGTCATATTCTTTTTGTTTTCCAAGATGTGCTGCTGCATTAGCAAGTAAAGCCAATTGATAAGTATCTTTTGTAGCCAAAGCTCTTTTCAGCATTACCTGAAAG
>CBFQYI010000700.1:0-1858 GCA_965720825.1 uncultured Chryseobacterium sp.
AAGAATTTATAGAAAGAGAATCCATAGATTGGAGCAAGTATATAATCTATGAACAAACTGAGTCTGATGGTGAGATTAATGCTGGATTAGCAACAGAGATGACAAATGCTTACCAGAGCATCCCTAATATTAAGGATATTTATAGAAATAAATTACAAGTTTCTGGAGAAGTAGCAGCAGATTTATTTGGGAAAAATGCTAGGAACATTAAAATTTTTTTAGGAGAACTTGATAATGGACTCATTTTTTTATTTGAAGATTTACTTCTCCAAAAATATTATATTATAACTAATAAAATAATAAAAGAAGAAATATCTGCATATAATTTTGGCCGGTATAAGGATGCGTATGAAAATGGAGCATTAAAAAGAATACTGGACCCCTATATTCAACAATATATTCCAAATACAGTAAATACTATTAGGTTTGCATTGTCAAGAACTTTCTTTACTAAACTTGAAAACCTAAAACCTAAATATCCTAATATTGTTATTTCTTTTCATCCCGCAATACATATTTCTGGGGATATTTTTGATGTAGAATTGGATGATGGAACTATTATTCAGGCTAGTTATGAGTATAGGCTTACATTCATAATGATATTGGGATATTATCAAGGTTCCAAATTTATTCCAATACCTGATATAGGTGCATATGATAGAAATGGTCTTTGTCCTCCCGGATGCTAAATGATTATTCTTGATCTAATATATTATATTGTAATCATTACAAATTTTACTGTTTCCATAATTGAAAAAAAATTATGGAAACAGTTATTTTGGTTTTATTTCGGAATTACCATCATAACAGAAATATTATTTACAACAAAAGCGAGTTTTATAACTGCAAGAATGTATAATTATCTGGATTTGTTCTGTATAATTTATTTTGGATACATCTATAATAAAGAGTTACATGATAACTATGCCATTAGAATAACCACAATTTTATTTTTTTTATTAGGAGGTATTTTTATTTTCATTTCCAAAACTAATTATTCAATTATTACAGGGTATCTCTATTGTATTTTTTTATTTTTCATTTCTCTGTTTTGGTTTTATAAGAAAATATCAAGCAAAGATCAAGCACAGGATATTTTAAATTTGTGTTTTTTTTGGATTAGTTGTTCACTATTATTCTGGTCACTATTTTATATTTTCAGAATGTTTCCAATGTATTTCTTTAATAAAAAAGATCCTGGGTTTTTAAAAGAAATATCTAATGTGTTTAGTATAGTTAATATAATTACGTATTCATTATTCTTACGAGGCTTATTTTGTAGACAATGAAGAATCTTCCATTAGAAATAAAGATAGTGTATATAACTGCAATTATTGTAGTAATGCTGTTTGTACTATTTATTATCCTTGTTGTTCTAACATACAACCGAAAACAGCTCCTTTACCTCAAAGAACAGCAACTCAAAGAATCCGAACACCAAAACCAGCTTCTCCAGAAAGAACTCGAAAAACAAAAAGTGTTGGAACAGGAACGGGAGCGTATCTCCCACGATATGCATGATGATCTTGGAGCCGGAATTTCTGCATTGAAACTTCAGGCAGAATTTCTGAAACAGAAGGCAGAGGACGATGATCTACAAAATGATATTGATGAGCTTCTGAAAACTTCTGAAGAAATGAACATCTCCATGAGGGAAATGCTATGGAGTCTGAATTCAGGAAATGATACCTTAGGAAGTTTTATCGATTATGCTGTCCTTTATACCGGAAACTTTTTGAAGAAAACAAAAATAATGGTGTATTCAGAATGTGAAGATATTATAGCTGAAACACCTATTTCCACAGAAATGAGGCGCAATCTTTTTCTCTGCTTAAAAGAAGCGGTGAATAATGTATAT
>CBFQYI010000701.1:0-1842 GCA_965720825.1 uncultured Chryseobacterium sp.
ATTTCTCTTTTTCTGGGGACACACGGCAAAAGATATCGTTACCAAATCATGTTTCAGCCAATGGTTTCCAGGTAGTTTTGAAGAAAACAAAATTATTTACAAGACCGCAGAACATTATATGATGGCTGGAAAAGCAAGATTATTTAATGATGCTGAAATGGAAAAGGAAATCTTAAAAGCTACTACTCCTAATCAGGCAAAAGCTCTTGGACGAAAAGTGAATAACTTTGACCCGAAACTTTGGGATGAACATAAATATGAGATTGTAACCCAGGGAAATCTTCTAAAATTCTCTCAAAATCAGAAATTCAAAGACTTTCTTTTATCAACCGGAGATAAAGTGTTGGTCGAGGCAAGTCCTTATGATAGAATCTGGGGCATCGGAATGCTGGAAACGGATAACAGAGCTGAAAACCCTTTATTATGGAACGGAGAAAACCTTTTAGGATTTGCTTTGATGGAAGTAAGGGATGAATTAAGAAGATAAAAGCACAAACCAGGCACAAAATATTAATTATGGAAAAAATAGAATTACACCCACAGATATTTCTAATTGAAGATTTTCTGACTGAAGCTGAATGTGATCATTACATTAGTCTTTCAGAGGAAAAAGTTTTTGAAGAAGCAAAAATCAATGTATTCGGACGCCAGCAGATGAATAAAGGGATCAGAAATAATGACCGGCTGATGATTTTTGATACAGCCATTGCTGAAGAGCTTTTTAACAAGGCTGTAGAGTTTCTGCCTCAGGAACACGATGGATATCAGATTCTTAACTTTAATGAAATGCTCAGAATTTATAAATATGCTCCCGGACAGCAATTCAAGATGCACAGAGATGGAAGTTATATCAGAAATGAGAAAGAGAAAAGCTTTTACACCTTTATGATCTATCTGAATGATGATTTTGAAGGGGGAGAAACCGAATTTGAAAATCTGTTTACAGTGGCTCCGAAGAAGGGAACGGCTCTTATATTTCATCACCCTCTGAGGCATGAAGGAAAAACGCTGATCAGTGGATTGAAATATGTTTTGAGAACAGACGTAATGTATTCAAAAGTATAAATCATCCATAAAAGGGAAGGCATTACTATGTCCTGTTTAATTAGTGTAATATTAACACAAATAAAAATATTTGATCATGGAAGATGAATTAAAACCCAGATTTATCGAATCATTACAAAGAAATAATGATCAGATCAGAGAAGACCGTGCTAGAATCATCGGAGCAGATTCCGAATTGATTTACAGACGCAGAGTTGAAGATATCGAATTAAAAATTAAAAGACTCGAGCGCGAACAGGAAGGGCTTATTGATATCAGTCCTTTAGACAGAAACAGTCTGACTTTTGCGGATTTCAATCCCGAAGCATTCGTTCAGAAAGACATGGAATTATCATTAACAATCAGAAATCTGAATATTCAGCTCGAAGTAACCCAAAAGAGATTTGAATATTTATTTGGAAAAAAATTGTAGTCATGGGAAGTACAAGATACGATTTAGACGCTCGTTATGACAGAGCAAGCAAAGCAGGTTACGGAACAAAATCTGCAGGGGAAATTTTCACCCAGAATGCCAAAAGAATGGCTCATGAATCTATGAATCCTTACGGAATTTCTTTCAGAGAATCCAGAGATTCAGAAATTCACCCTCACTCAGTTCCGATTATTTTAGGTTTGGATGTTACCGGAAGTATGGGACATATTCCGTATGAACTGATCAGAGATGGATTACCTAAACTGATGGGAGGAATTATCCAGGGAGGTGTTCCCGATCCGGCGTTATTATTTCTTGGAATCGGAGATCATGAATGTGATGGCTATCCGCTTCAGGTGGGGCAG
>CBFQYI010000702.1:0-1836 GCA_965720825.1 uncultured Chryseobacterium sp.
CTGCATCACTTACATTGGTTAATTGCGGAAGGGCAATGAGCTTTTTGTCCTTAAAAAGAACATACTGATCATAGCTTGCTATTCCACAGGCCTCTCCGGAAACCATTGCTTTGAGTGTAAATTCTACATTTTGCAGTTTATGATTGCTTTCTATATTGAAGGATGCCGAACTCATCTCCTCTCCTCTTCCTGTATCAAAATATACCTCATCAATAAGTGCATTTCCTTCCAATACTTTTATTCCGGCAATGTTTTGCTTTTCAATCTCATTAAATTCTTTGTTCCTTCTGTCAATTGTTTTGGAAAGCCCAAAAAGGAAATCATAACCATTTTTGTTACGATATCCTACACAAAGATTACAGCCCCAGATATATCCTTCTAGTGTATTTTCTCCTTTCTGATAAGAAATTTTATACCAGTTAGCACTTCTTTCCCCAAGTTTCAGGACTATACTTTCTTTTTTAAGAATCATGACCTGCTGGTTGGTCTGCAGTGAGTCTGTAATCTGTCCATTTACTCCGGGATCTGATCTCACGCGGGTCCAGTCTGTAAAAATCTTCTGAGTTTTATTTTCCTCAAATCCAAAGACTCCATCTGCATATACTTCATTTTCCTGAGCTGTAAAAAACTGCAGCATCAGTAAAAATAAAGCTGTCCATAAAGTTTTCATATTCGTATTTTGTTTTTGGTGTGTTATTTTTCAAGCAGAAGACTTACCCACTCTTCACGCTGTAATTTCTTTTTAAGTTCCAGACCGCTTTCTTTGCATACTTCCAGAATATCATCTACATCAAAGAAGCATAGTCCTGAAAGCAATAGCTTACCTCCTTCATTCAATACTGAAACATAAGTCGGGATATCTGAAATCAAAATATTTCTGTTGATATTGGCCAAAATGATATCATAATTCTCTTTGCCAAGGTTTTCGGCAGTTCCCTGTTCAATATCCAGTTCCACCTTATTTCTTACAGCATTTTCTTTTGAGTTTTCCACTGACCATTCGTCAATATCAATAGCTTTTGTATCTCCAGCTCCCTGTTGTTTTGCATAAATGGCTAATACAGAAGTTCCGCATCCCATATCCAATACTTTTTTACCATTGAAATCAATATCCATCATTTGCTGGATCATCAGATGGGTTGTAGGGTGATGTCCCGTTCCGAAAGACATTTTAGGCTGAATGATAATTTCATGCATTCCCGGTACAGATTCATGGAATTCTGCTCTGATCAATACTTTATCATCGATATTGATTGGAGAGAAATTCTTTTCCCATTCTTCATTCCAGTTGATGTTTGGCATTTCTTCGAAAGAATATTCGATTTTTACATTTTCATTTTCGAAGATTGGAAGGGCTTTCAGCTGATCTTCGTGAAACAGTTCTGTCTGAATATATCCTAAAATTCCGTCAATTTCTTCTGTAAAGCTGTCGAAACCTATTTCTATAAGCTCCGCCATTAATATTTCGTTCCAAGGTTGCAATGGAGAAATCTTGAAATTGAATTCTAAATAATTTTGCATGTGACTAATTTGCTGCAAAAATACTAATGTTATTACGGTTAAAAAAATGATGGAAGGATTTTTGGCTGAAACCGGGGAGTTTTTTGTGATTATTTATTCCACAGATTACATTGATTGCACAGATGTTTGCATACAGTATATTCAATAGAGGCGGGCTTTAGCCCGTTTAAAAAATCAAGATCAATTCCATTGGCTTTAGCCAAAACCTATTATAAAAGACCTGAAAATAAATTCCCGGGTTATTTTTATTATGTTGACTTTCTGATTGTTGGTTTTGGCTAAAGCCCCAGAAGTACGATAAAAAAAAGCGGGCTA
>CBFQYI010000703.1:0-1833 GCA_965720825.1 uncultured Chryseobacterium sp.
ATGAAAGTTGTAAACCTGCCACCATTTGATATTAAATACTATATTTGAATAAATGCACCTCAATTCCCCTCCCTTGGAGGGGTGGATTTCAAAGTTGATAACTTTGAAAGACGGGGTGGTCAAAAACACAACAATGAAAGAAATCCTTACCGTCATCAACGGAATTCCGATCCGCAGGAATTTTGTTGAGAACTTACCCTACAATCCCTATTTAAAAGTATGATTAAAAGAAAAGCGTAAAGCCCGGATCTTGGGTGAAGTGATATTCTGGAAGAAAGTCTGTGCAAAAAAATTCTATACCATTGACTTTGACCGACAAAGAATTATCGGAAATTATATTGTTGATTTCTATGTAAAAACGTTGGGACTCATTATAGAAATAGATGGTTCAAGCCATGATGAAAAACAGGTTTATGATGGGATAAGAGAAGAATATCTTGAATCTTTGGGATTATTAGTTTTCAGGATTAATGATTTTGACGTGAAGAATAATCTGAATCTGGTGATGAAGGAATTGGAGAATTTTATTGTGCTGCATTATGGAACCACCCCGTCTTCAAAAATTCTTTGATTTTTGAATCCACCCCTCCAAGGGAGGGGAATTGCCATTACACACATTAGTCTTTATTCAACATAAAAAAACCTTACTGAAATTCAATAAGGCTGGTTTTTGTATCGTTAAAGTTTAGGTTAGAACATCATCGTTCTCTTCTTCATGATCATCTTCATTATCGCTGAGACTCCAGTAATTGTTTTCTTCATCTTCCTCTCCTATCTCTTCCATCTCATCATCATCTTCTGCTCCAGGTATATCTAAGCCTTTATCAATTTTATCATCGTCAAAATCTTCATCCAGAATAGGATTTCCGTCTCCATCGAGCGAAATATGTTTTTCTCTCTTAAATATATCTTCGTTCGGGTTATAATCCATCTGTTCTAACCTCTTGTTTTGCTCATTAATATTTTTCTCTGGTGCCATATTATTTAAGATTTTAGGTTTATGTAATCAGAACAAAAATAATTCCAAGTTATGATGATTGATGAGAATAAACGTCAGGATTTGCACAATTTGGCATTTTCTCATTTTTTGAAAAGGCGATAATATTTCCTGCAGCCAGTCTGGCCATTCCATTTCGCGCTTCCACAGTTGCAGAACCAATATGTGGGAGAATACAAACACTGGAAAGGCCAAGAATAGGATCATCAGCAGACATTGGCTCCGGATTGGTAACATCCAGACCGGCTCCCCAGATTTTCTGGTCAACGAGTGCCTGATACAGATCTTTTTGGTTGTGAAAACCACCTCTGGCTGTATTGATGAAAATCGCATCCTGTTTCATCTGTTCAAATATAGAATAGTTGAATAATTCTTTCTGCTCAGGAGTGAAATTAGCGTGTACACTCAATACATCTGATCTCCGAATCAATTCTTCGAAAGAAACATAAGTTGCTCCCAACTCGTTTTCTGCTTCTTCATTTTGACGACGGTTGTGGTAAATGATATTCATTCCAAAAGCTTTTTTTGATTTCTCAGCCATTTCATACCCGATACGTCCCAATCCAAAAATCCCCAATGTTTTTCCGTACAATTCTTGCCCTAAAGCATGTAAAGGGTCAAATGTACCCCAATTGTCGTCTTTTACTTTCTGAAAATTATAGCTTGCTCTTCTGGCAACAGACTGCATCAGTAAAAAAGCAACATCCGAAGTGGCTCTGCTCAAAACATCCGGAGTATTTCCTACCGGAATATTTCTTTGGGTAGCTTCATGAATATCTACATGATCAAATCCTACAGAATATAAAGCAATAGCTTTGACATTCGGACAGGTATCA
>CBFQYI010000704.1:0-1828 GCA_965720825.1 uncultured Chryseobacterium sp.
CTGACCAGTTCATTGGTAAATCCTTATGCTCCGGTAGATGATTTCAGTGATCTTGATGTAGAACTTGTTTTTGAAAACAGAACATCTTATGAATCCGGAAATGAATGGATCAGACTCTTTGGTGAGCCTATTTCCATGATTGAAGAAAATGACAGCGTTTTTGACGGAAAACATGCTATGAAAATGGTTTTGTATAAAGATCATGTGAAAGTTGACTTTAAGCTCTATCAGGTATCGGAATTTGTGGAAGAAATCAATGAAGATACTCTTCCTGAAGACTGGGATGTTGGCTATAAAGTTTTAATAGATAAAGATGATCTGACTAAAAACCTGAAACCACCAACGTATCAGTCGATCATGATTCAGAAACCTTCTGAAAAAGAGTTTCAACAGCTGATTAATGACTTCTGGTGGGATACAACCTATGTGGCAAAGTGCTTGAAGCGTGGAGATATTTTTTATGCCAAATTTATGTCTGAAAATATTCTCCGTACAGATTATCTTGTCCCTTTGATTGAATGGTATATTGCCGGAGATCATGACTGGAACACTATCACAACCAATAAACACGGAAGGCTTTTCAAAAAATACCTTTCCGCTGATCTATGGAACAAAGTGGAAAAAACTTTCTCCGGAAGCGATATTGAAGAAAACTGGAAAGCCTTATTTGAATGGGCCAATCTGGTACATGAATTAGGAACTTCACTAGCGGAAAAGCTTCATTTTATCTATCCGGTAAAGCTGGAGGAAGATATCAGAAATTACCTTATGGAAGTACAGACAATGCCTTAATTTCAGGCAAATTCATTCTGTTTAATAAGATTTTCAATACAATATTCTGCAATAGCTGTAATGGTTACAAATGGATTCACACCAATGGATCCCGGAATTAAAGATCCGTCCAGTACATACAGATTTTCATGATCTTTGAGTTTTCCATATTCGTTGGTAGCTTCTCCTAAAACGCAACCGCCCAACGGATGATAACAAATGTCTGCCCCAAAGCCATTATCGAAAAGAAGATGACTTCTGGTACCGCCATTGGCTTTATTCATTTTCCGGATAAAATATTGGGCATTTTCTTTCATTTTAACAGTATTGCTTTCGTTCCAATTCAATGTAAGAGACTGGCTGGCTTTATTGTATGTGACCTCACCTTTTTTCTCAACTCTGTTGATAAGCAGATACAAAGCGGTAGCGACATCCATTCCCATAGGCAAAGGAGCAATTTCTGTGAAAAACGGATGTTCAGGATCATCCCAGTTATCAATTCCTCCCACCGGGATAGTAGATTGCTTAGCTCCGGTGCCACCAGACAAAGGCTTCACCCAGTTTCTCCCCGTCATAAAATTTCCGTTATTTCCCCAGTTTTTACCAATCTTTTCATGGATAGGAAATCCGTTCTCTGCATGAGATTGTAACAGAAGTTGTAAAGTGCCCATTGTTCCTGCAGAAAGAATCAGTTTTTTACAGGTAAAGACTTTGTCAGTAAGCAAAGCACCTGAAGTATCAATCTGCTGGACATTCAATGTATAACTTTTGTCATCATTCAATTGAATGGTCTGGACACGATGAAGATCAAGGATTTCCAGATTTCCGGTTTCAAGGGCTTTTCTGAGATAGGTTTTATCTAAACTATTTTTCCCGTGATTGTTTCCATAAATCACTTCAGTATTAAGAGCTGAACGGGGTACTTCATTCCGGAATTCTTTTTCCATGTATTTAAAGTCATACACATTGGGAACCCTTATTGTTTTAAAACCGGCTTTATGAGCTTCTTCTTCACCTCCGCGCGGTGGTGCAGCCAGATCGCCGTGCCGATGGCGAT
>CBFQYI010000705.1:0-1809 GCA_965720825.1 uncultured Chryseobacterium sp.
GACGTTTATTTTTTAACGTCTCCTTTTTTTGTGCCCTAAATTGCTTGATTTCCGGTCGGCAAAAGGAGGTGTTTCTTATTCATATAGGTAGTTAAACTACATATAAAAAGCTGGTACAACTTTTAAAAAGGGTTTTCACATTCTTCATAAAACCAAAGTTCTATCAATATCATTTTAAATCACATATCTGTAAATCATAATAACGCACAAGTTGACATAAATCATTTATTAACAGTTGTTTAACGTAATAAAATTTTTCTCTTTAGAATGATTTATATTGTTATATTAGCTATCTAATTTAAAATATTACAAAGATGAAAAAATTAAAAAAATTATCTCGAAATGATCTTAAAAAAGTAACAGGAGGAACTTGTAGTCAATGGGTTGGTGTTACTGCACCTTGTGGAGCTTCTTATTCTTTATGCACGGATAATTATAGTAACTGGGCTGAATTACAAGAAGCAGCAGAATACTTTAATGATGTGAAATGCTAAAACAAATCGGAATAATTAACAATAACCGTAATTTCTTACGGTTATTGTTTTTAGTGATTGGATTCTTTTCAAATGCTCAAATTACTGTAACAGGTAATTTCTCTATGAAACCTGATTCGTATGAAGAAAAAATTATAGACAATAGTTATCAAAATATTTATTACAAATTAGAATTTGTAAAAGACCCTAAAAAAAAGAAGTTAGAAACAATATGCTTACTTCAAATAGGAAAGAATTTTTCAAGGTTTTCAGATTTTAATTCCTTACGAAAGGATTCTTTAATGTTAAGTTTTAGTCATTTAGAAAAACTAGGAGCTAAAGAATTAAACCAAACACTTAATTTACCTGATAAATGGAAAAATGTTTTAGTTAAAGATTTTTCAATAAATAAAGTTATCGTACAGGATAGAGCAAATGTAACTTATCAATACGAAGAGAACCAGCCAGTAATAGAATGGAAGCTCGAAAATGAGACAAAAGATATATTGGGTTACTTATGTAATAAAGCCACAACTAAATATAGAGGTAGAAAATATACAGCTTGGTATTCTAAAGAAATCCCAATTAATAATGGACCGTATGTTTTTCAAAATTTACCTGGTTTAATTTTAGAAATTGAGGATAGTAAAAGTAATTTCCATTTTACTGCAATAGCAATGGATAAAAAACCTAATAGAATTTATCTGAGGAACGAAAAAAGAATATTAACAGTAACAAGAGAACAATTTAGAAAAGTATTACAAAACTACAATGATAATCCTGGCTTTTTTCATGGTAAAGCCTACAATGAAGATGGTAGTCAGATATCTGTTAAATCAGACCCACTACCATATAATCCAATTGAATTAGAGTAATGAAAATTTATTTTCTTAACACTTTTTTAACCAGGAAAGCTTTGTACATAAATTCAAGTATATTTTAAGCATTTAAAAGCTGCTAAAAAAGTGTTTGGAACTTAATTTGCTATTCATTTTCAATAACTAATTAATAATCAATAATTTAAAGTGCTTTATGGTGACTTTATGTTATGACGAAGTATTTCAAGATAAAAAATTCCCTCCAAATTGTTGAGGGAATTACTTTGTCTAACAAGTCGTAGAAGGTTGATGTCTGTTTCTGAATTAATAAAGAGTTTTTATGAGTAATTTACACTTTTCATGCAAGACAACCGTCAATTCATTTTTTCTTCTAATTCCCGCTTCAAAGTAGAAATCCGTTCATCTTTATCATGATGATGCCAGCCCGGAGCATTGAATATATACCCCAGTTTCGCTTTCCATGTCGGTGCATTTCGGACATCCTTTATCATATTTCC
>CBFQYI010000706.1:0-1799 GCA_965720825.1 uncultured Chryseobacterium sp.
CCTACAGAAACAGTTGGCTGATAGGCTGCTTTACTTTGTTTAAGATAAGCTTCTGCAGAATTAATACTTTCCAGAGCAATTCTGATATCAAGATTGTTCTCCAGTGCCTTAGAAATATGCCCCTGCAATATAGGATCAGTGAATATCTCTTTCCAGGAAATATCTGCAATATTGGTACTGTCCGAAGGAAGCATATCTGTACGGAACAGCTTTTCGTCTACAACATTCTTCGGTCTTTCATATTCTTTTCTTGCCATACAGGATGAAATGGCTCCGAGTATGAAAACTGAAAAAGTGATTCCTTTTATGATGTTTAATAAACTCTTCATTATTTTTAATTAGAAGTTAGAGTTTAGAAGTTAGAAGTTAGTTTTTAGACTCATCTCTAATTTCTAACTTCTAATTTCTTAAATCTTAATTTTATTCTGCTAAATTGATATCTTCTTTTTTGATAGGTTTAATTTTCTCCTGCAATGTTTCAAAAATCACATACAGAACCGGAATTACAAATAATCCCAAAACAGTTCCTATCAATAGTCCGATTGCCGCACCCGTAGCGATAGATCTGTTACCTACTGCTCCAATTCCACTTGCCAGCACTAACGGCAATAAACCAAAAATAAAGGCGAATGATGTCATTAGAATAGGTCTCACTCTGGCTTTCGCTGCATTAATGGCTGACATCACAATGGTTTCTCCATGATGTCTTCTCTGAACAGCGAATTCAACAATAAGAATCGCATTTTTCGCCAGTAGCCCCACGAGCATGATCAGGGCAATCTGGAAGTAAATATTATTTTCCAGTCCCATAATCTTCTGGCCGAAGTAAGCTCCCATTACCCCAAGAGGAAGAGAAATAATAACGATCAGCGGAAGGATATAACTTTCATACTGTGCAGAAAGGATAAAGTAAACAAAGATCAAACTTAACCCGAAAATCAGAAGTGTCTGAGATCCTGAATTTAATTCTTCTCTCGTCAACCCTGTAAATTCTACAGCATAGTTTTGATTCAGAGTTTCATCCGCCACCTGTTGTACAGCAGCAATCGCATCCCCGGAACTGTATCCGTCAGAGTTTGCTCCTGTCACCTTCACGGAAGTAAACAGGTTATAACGGCTTACAGATTGTGGTCCATAGGCTTTTGTCAATGTGACAAACTGTGAAATTGGAGTCATGATACCCGATCCTGTTCTGACATAGAGCTGATTCAGGTTTTCAATATTCTTTCTATTCTCAGGAAGAGCCTGAACCATCACCCTGAATTGCTTTCCATACTTGGTAAAGTCGGCAGTATAAATACCCCCAATATAACCCTGCATAGTCGCCAGAATGTCGTTTACAGAAACTCCAAGCTGTTTGCTCAGAGGAACATTAATTTCCATCTGATACTGAGGATATTTAGTATTGAATGAAGTCTGTGCAAACTGAATTTCCGGTCTCTGCATCAGCTTACCGATAAATTCATTGGTTTTAGCATCCAGATCATCATATTCACCTCCCGACTTGTCCAGCAATACCATTTCAAAACCGGCACTGTTACCAAATCCCGGTACACTTGGCGGCTGGAAGAATACTACTTTGGCATCAGGAACAGATCCTACAATTCCGAATAATTTTTTGGTGATATCTTCAGAAGTCTGGCCGTCTTTTTTTCTTTCTTCGAATGGTTTCAGTTTAACAAAGGCAAGACCGTTGTTACTTCCATTTCCGGATAAGAATCCTCTCCCCGTAGAAATTGTTACATTCTGTACTCCCGGAACTTTCAGTGCTTTCGCCTGAAGTGTCTTCAAAGCGTTAT
>CBFQYI010000707.1:0-1798 GCA_965720825.1 uncultured Chryseobacterium sp.
TTTTTCTTAGCAGGAACTTTTTTTACTGCTTTTTTTACAGGAGCATCTTCATAGTCTTTCTTTTTGATAGAATCCCATTCTGAACTTTCTATAAATCTTACAGTAACTTTTCTGTCTTCCATTCTTTCAGCATCTGAAGCTGACGCCGGGATTGTTGCTTCAGCAGAACCAACTCCTCTTGATTTTAGCACATTTTCGTTAATGCCTCTGTTTTCAAGAGCTCCTACTACAGCAGCTGCTCTTTCTTTAGACAATCTAAGGTTGTAGGCTGCATTTCCTTTGATATCTGTATGCCCTGTTAACAGGTAATTACCTCCGTTTTCTTTAATAATTGAAGCTGCCAGATCCAATTTTTCGTTAGATTCAGGTCTGATGGTAGCCTTATTAAAGTTGAAATAAATATCCTTAAGGGTTTTTTCTACTTCTACGGCAGTTTCCTTATGATCTTTAACGATAGGACATCCGTTGTTTTCAACAGGTCCTGGAACTGTTACACATTTATCATAAAGGTCAATTACACCGTCTAGGTCGGTATCAAGTGCAACTCCGGCACCATCTACTCTTGCTCCTGCAGGAGTGTCAAGCTGTCTGTCCCAATCGTCACATACCCCATCGTTATCAGCATCTCCTTTTTTACATACTTCAATATCCTGGTTCTTATTAGCCAGTACATCAAGTTTGTAATAGATTTCCTGAAGTGGGTCATGCCACATTACATGAGATTCATGTTTTCCTAATTTGAAAGAAAGACCTAAAGTAGCATTGAAGAAGTTATCAGAAACCTGCTCAGAACGCTTATTAATCGCGCTGTAAGCATCACCGCCTCCGTCAAATTCATCATCACCGGTTACCACATACATTAATCTACCTTCAATATCGATTCTTCTGTTTACTTTAAACTTCAGACCTGTACCAGCCTGGAAGAACATAGAACCTAATTGGAAAGGTTTGATTTCAGTCATTAATGTCTGTCTGTTGCTTCCATCTTTCTGGTATGCTCTGTAGGCAATAGTACCAATACCTGCATATCCATGAAGTGCCCATCTGTAAGGGGAGTGGTTATCCACTCTTCTTAACAGGTTCGAGAAGTTAATATCTCCTAAGAGAGAGATTGCGTCATACTGAGTTCTTGCTCCTACCGCTGATGCATCTGGTGCTGCATTTTTAGTATTGAACCATCCTTGTCTGGTTTCACCTCTGTCATACTGTAAATTGATCCCAAAAGCATGGGTAATCGCTTTATCAATGCTTACATACGCTGAATATCCAAAAAGGTTTTTACCGTTACCATTTTTAATAGAAGTCAAATCTGCTGATTGAAGAAGGGGAACACCTGCTCCTACAGAAATAGACCAATCATTAAATCTTTTAGACTGGTTGGTAAATGGAGTAACATTAGCAGATCCTGAAGAAAATGTATTAGGATATTTTCCGTTTGAATCTGCAGTTGAGTCTTGTGCATAAGTAGCAGAGGGAATTGCCAAAGCTAATGCAACAATTGCTAAACTTAATTTCATCGTGTATTATTATTTGATTTCTTTTATTGAAAAAGAAGTTTAAGTTTGTTTTAATTATTTAACTGGACATCCATTGTTTTCAACAGGTCCTGGTACCGTTACGCACTTGTCGTAAAGGTCAATAACTCCATCCAGATCCATATCTAAAGCAACTCCAGCACCGTCTACTCTTGCTCCTGCAGGAGTATCAAGCTGTCTGTCCCAATCATCGCATACTCCGTCATTGTCTGCATCTCCTTTTTCACAAACAACAAGGTCAGTACTTGCATTTTCAAGAACGC
>CBFQYI010000708.1:0-1795 GCA_965720825.1 uncultured Chryseobacterium sp.
GATGCTTTTTCGTCAGGTTTAGCTTTAAAGTAAAGAGATGCATAGAAATAAATAACAGGTATACAGGCGAAAATAAAGGCATCCGTACTGTCACTTCCGAAAATATTTCCAGGAATAAACCAACCTATTGCTCCGGCAACGATAGCAGGAACGAATACTTTGATCAGAATTTCTGAAAGCTTGGTATCTCCTTCCTGTACTGGTTTCATCTGTGCAGCATGAATGTAATGCTTTCTACCGATTGTAAAAATAACCATCCCGATCAACATTCCAACTCCGGCAGTGATAAAAGCCTCACCCCAACCGAATTTATTACGCATGAATGCCGCAATAATATTACAGATAAATGCTCCGATATTGATTCCCATATAGAAAATATTATATCCGGAGTCTTTATTCGCTTTGTAAGGTTCTTCAGAATAAAGGTTTCCTAATAATGTTGAAATAGTAGGCTTAAAGAAACCGTTTCCGATAATAATTAAAGCCAGAGAGGCATAAAACAGGGGTAAATCTTTAAAAACTCCCATTCCTATATATCCTGCGGCCATTAAAAAGCCTCCAAGATAAATAGATTTAATATACACTAAAACCCTGTCTGCCAGGAATCCTCCAATGAATGGAGTCAGATAAGTTAAGGCAATATAAGTTCCGAAAATGTCATCAGCAGTTTTATCCGGAAGTCCAAGTCCGCCTTTCATACCCGTAGGCTCAATAACATAGAGAACAAAGATTCCAAGAATCAGGTAATACCCGAAACGCTCCCACATTTCTGTAAAAAAGAGAAAGGGCAGCCCTTTAGGATGTTTAGTCTTCATATATTCAATTTTCAAATTTCCCAAAAATAGGTTTTTAATTTCAATTGATAAAATAAATAATACTTGCCTAAATGATTAATGAAATAAATAAAAAAGCCTACCAAAATACTTGGAAGGCTTGGAATATTGTTTGAGAACAAAAATTTCTTAAGATTTTAAACTTTTAATTTCCTGTTCTAATTCATAAACTTTCTGTTTTAGAAGAGAAATATAATCTTGAAGATTTTCTACTATAGAATTAGGAACGTTAAAATATTGATTATAGTTACCAGAATTATCATGAAAAGTAGAATTGTCATTATTAATAGAAAATCTGCTTTCATTTTCTTTAATATCTTCAACAGGAACTTCAAGAGCCTGTGCTAGTTTTTGCCATTCCTCATCATGAATTCTTACTTCTCCACGTTCTTTGCGGGAATAATTAGATGGATCTGTAGATAGTATTTTAGCCATTTTTTCTTGGGATATACCTTTTTGTTTACGTAAATTTCTAAGTTTTTCCTGAACCATCATTTCAAATGTTTTTTACAAATGTGCAAAATATGTACCTATTTTGCAAGAAAATTACAGGAAAATTGCATGTTTTTTTTCACTGTCGTTTGATTTTTGTTTTTAGTTTTAAAATGTCAATAGTGACAAATAATTTAAAAGAACATTTATGAAAAATTTAAAAAAACTTTCGAGAGAGAATTTAAAAAAAGTCCAAGGAGGTAGAAAAGATTTTTGCCAACCGGGAGCTGGTGATGTATGTGCACAATATGGACTTGAATGTGGTTTTTGGTATACGGTACAAAATGGTCAGGTGATTGAGTCTCACAATGCTTGTATGTAATGAAACTAAATTAATTTAATTTTTAAGGAGATACACTTAAGTATCTCTTTTTTTTCTTTAATTGTATTATAAAAGATATTTAAACTATCATGAAACAATTACTTTTTATCTTATTGCTGATATCAAACATTTTGGCTGCACAGAATAT
>CBFQYI010000709.1:0-1795 GCA_965720825.1 uncultured Chryseobacterium sp.
AGACTGATATTTAAGATACCGCCACCACGTTTTCTCATGTTGGAAGTAATATCTTCCGTTGTTTCAAATAATTTTTTCTTTAAACTGAAATTAAAGAAATGCAATAATTTGTGAGGTTCTACATTAAAAATAAAGTGGGTGTGCCCCAGTTTTTCAGTATTGATAATGGTAGTTTTGAAACCTCCTTTGTCTATCCAGAACTTTGCAGCTTTTGAAGCAGCAGCCACTACTGAACTTTCTTCAACGGCCATTGGAAGAGCCAATAGTTTTCCGTCGATCAAAAAGTTCGGAGCTATTCCGTAAGGCATATAGAAATTGGAGATGGTATTTTCAGAAAATTCTTCGTGGAGTTTCTGAAGATCTGCATCATCATTCCAGTATTGTTTTAATATATTTTGATATTCCTGGTTTCCTTCAAGATATTCGTTTACGAGCCATTCGATTTTTCCCTGCTTTGGTAGCTTGGAAAAACCTTCGATTGGTTTATGATTCATGATATAAACTTTAATGAGCCGTAAATATAATGATTTTGAGACTCTTTTTTGTTGATAACTTCTATGAAAAAAGGTTGACTTTTATCAATTTTGGAACTAAATTTGAACAAAATTAAAATACATTTTTGATACAAAACAGATCAATTCTTTTAAAATATGAATTTTGACAGCATTAAAGAAAAGCTTGAAATCCTTGCTGATGAAGCGAAAGATGATGTTTCCTGTTCATCAAGCGGAGGCACGAGAAAGAATAAAAAAGGAGCTCTGGGAGACAGTTCCGCAAGTGGAATTTGTCATACCTATACGGAAGATGGCAGATGTGTTTCTTTGCTTAAAATTCTATTGACCAATCATTGTATTTATGATTGTGCATATTGCGTTTCCAGAAGTTCCAATGATATTAAAAGAGCAGCATTTACGGTAGAAGAAGTGGTAGAACTTACCATTAATTTTTACCGCAGGAACTATATTGAAGGGTTATTTCTGAGCTCGGGAATTTTCAAAAACGCAGATACAACCATGGAAAGATTGGTAAGAGTTGCCAAAAAGCTACGATTGGAGGAGAACTTTAACGGATATATTCATTTAAAATCTATTCCCGGGGCAAGTGATGATCTGATGCAGGAAGCTGCGTTGTATGCAGACCGTTTATCGGTAAATATTGAAATTCCTACAGAAAGCGGATTAAAATTGCTGGCTCCTGAAAAAAACAGGCAGGATATGATCAGTCCGATGCGATATATCCAGAAAGGAATTATTCAATATAAGGATGAAAAGAAAATACTGAAAAAAGTTCCCAAGTTTGCTCCTGCAGGACAATCAACACAGATGATTGTAGGGGCAACCAATGAAAACGACTTACAAATTATCAAAGTTGCCGATCATTTTTATAAAAATTTTAATCTGAAAAGGGTGTATTATTCCGGATATGTTCCGGTTTTGGAAGATCAGAGATTACCTTCTTTAACAACTGAGGTTCCTATGCTTCGTGAAAACCGATTGTATCAGTCGGACTGGCTAATGAGATTTTATGGTTTTAAAGCAGAAGAAATTTTAGACCCGAATATGCCATTTCTTGATCTGGAAGTAGATCCGAAATTAAGCTGGGCATTGCGAAATCTCGACAAGTTTCCAATTAACCTTCAGACCGCAGAATATCAGCTGATTTTAAGAATTCCGGGAATTGGAGTAAAAACAGCTCAGAAAATTGTGAGTGCAAGACGTTTTCAGATTTTAACGATGGATCATTTGAAAAAACTGGGAGCAGCTGTCAACCGGGCAAAATACTTTATTGATTTTAA
>CBFQYI010000710.1:0-1794 GCA_965720825.1 uncultured Chryseobacterium sp.
GATATAAAATGCATTCCCAAGATTAAAACCTGCTTAAAAATCATAATCGCTGATGTTAATATTATAATTAAAAATATGATCCTGTGAAGTTCTCTGATAAAGATACTTTTGATGAGTCAGGCTGTTATAAATATCAGATTTTTTATCATTTAAAATAAAATTCAGGCTGAAAGTATTTCTAAAATCATAGTTTCCCAATGAATAAGAACCTTGTATATTGGAATGATAGGAGCTGTTGTTTTGAATCCTTTCATTCGATATTCCGCTCATGAAACCATAAGTAGAAGGCTTATATTGGTCCTGATTCCAGATAGTAATACTTTCATAGGACTGAGTAATATTCCATTTAAATTGATCCCAGTCTTTCGCTACGTTGAGACTAAACTGTCTGTCCCGATTCTTATAGCGGTATTTGTTATCCTGTGCAAAAAGGAATGAAGGATTGTCTGCATATTTGCTGTAGCTTCTCTGTGAGCCATTATTCAGGAAAATATTTTGTTCGTTTGAAAAAGAAACCGGTGTTAACAATGAGTTTTGATAAGCTCTGTTGAACAGCCCTATTCTATTGGTATTGGTTGCCTTGTCTTCTTCGTAATTAAAAGCCAGATTAATGTAATATCTACCCAAATCTGCATTCAGTTTTGCTTTAAGGGTATTGGTAATATCAAACTGATCAATAAAATACATCTGGTTCTTTTGCTGCCCCAGATTCAGTGAAAGACGAATTTTCTCATTGTAACCCTGTTTTATAAAAGTATTTACATTTAACTGGTTATTGTAACCTACTGTGGTTTTAAAAAGGTTATTATCATATCTTTTTGCACGCTGAAGTCCATCAATCCACGGAATCAGTTTTCCATTCTGATCGTACTCGTAAGGTAATCCATTAAATCCAAGGGTAGATAGATCTGGTCCAAAACTGAACATTTCATTCGTTTCAGGGCCTTTCCAAACAAGATTTCCATTTTCAGATCTTCCCTGAACATATTTATTTTGAATTCCCGGAACAGCATTCCTGCTTTTAATATCAAAAGATGTGGTAAAGCTTCCGTTAAAGAGCAATGTTGTCTCATTGATCCTTTTTAAAACATAAATACTGTCGTTCTTTTGCTTTAATTTTCTTATTTTATCAAAGTAAGAATGGGAGCTTTTACTGAGTTGGGTTTTAGTTTTTTCAATACTGAAATCGTCTTTAATTTCCTTTGAAACAAGACTGTCATAGGCTTTACTGTAAATATTTTCAACACTTTTGCTTCCTGTCTGATTTTCCAGAATCGTTTTTAATTCCCTGAGTTCATAAGAAGAAATAACATGGGTATTTTTCCCTTGGTTCCACACGAGCGTATCATAAGGTTTGGCAGCAATAATAGCAAATCCTTTCTCATCAGTCAGTTCATAAATACCAATGTTCTTATTATAAACCTTTAAAAAATTCTGTTCTTTATCTTTAGATGTTAAAAAATTTCCAGAATAGTACAGTTGTGAATTTTGTGCCTGTAATAGAGTAATGGTAAATGGCAGCAACAGCAAATAATTCTTTTTCATCAGTTATTAGTATGCTTAAAAATATAGAAAAAGAAATTTCCGGGGAAATTTCTTTTTTTATGGATTACTTTTGAATTGTTTTATAGCTCTCTATCAGTCTTATAAATTCTGATTTGTAGCCTTCTTCATCCTTACTTTTTCCCTGTTGAGCAAGGTTTTCAATATCAGAAAGATCTTTTTTCGTAATCAGTTCCGAGTTTCTTAGTACCAAACCGAACCAGGCTACGGAAGAGGCAAATTTAAAATCCG
>CBFQYI010000711.1:0-1783 GCA_965720825.1 uncultured Chryseobacterium sp.
TGTTTTTTTCTTGCTTTATCAAAGGCAAAAACAACTCCTTCTTCTGCTCCAAAGAAAGAGATCTCTTCCGTATTGATAAAATAAAGTCCCTGATATGAACTGACAGTGAACCTTTTCTTATAATTTTTCTTTGTATGGTTGTTGTTCAGCATTTCCTGAAGTTTTGCCAAAACATCTTGCGGTTCTGAATGAGTTTTTCCTAATAAAAGAAATTTATCCCATGCTTTTTGGAAACGGTTCTGTGAAAAAGGTTTTAGTAAATATTCAATCCCGTTGCTTTCAAAGGCATTCATCCAGAACTGATCATACGCTGTGGTGAAAATAACCGGACATGAAATATGCACCTGGTCATAGATTTCAAAGGCATTTCCATCCAATAGTTCAATATCGGAAAAGATCAGATCAACAGATGAGTTTTTTAAGAAAGCAATAGCCTGTTCTACAGTATCAATTTCCGCAACAATTTCAATGGGAGTTTCGAGTTCGCTGATGAAACGTTTTAATTTGTTTCTTGCAGGAATTTCGTCTTCGATGATTACAACTTTTATCATATTTTATGCTGGAATTATAGGAATGGTAACTGAAAATTCAGTTTCTGTTTTTAAAATATCTACCTGCTGATCAGTTGATAAAACGTATTGCTCTTTGAGATTATTCAGTGCCCTTCCTGAAGTTTTTTTACAGTTTCGTTTAGGGATTACATTATTCGAAACGGTTATTGCCTTGTCTATTTTTATTGTGATCAGGACAGGTTTATCAACAGTACCAAGGTTATGCTGAACCGTATTCTCAAGTAACAATTGTAATGAAAGCGGAATGATACACCCTGATGATTTAACAGGATTTATTTTTAATGAATAAGCATTTCCGTATTTGTATTGTATCAGGTTAAAATATTTCTGTGCAAAAGCCAGTTCTTCTTCCACGGACACTATTTTTTTATCAGAAACATCTAAAACATAACGATATATTTCTGCAAATTCATTCAGAAAATCTGAAGCCTTATGTTTGTCTTCTTCTATTAACTGATCCAGAACATTCAGGTTATTGAATAAAAAATGAGGATTAAGCTGGGTTTTCAGCTGATTAATTTTACTTTCAGACAGAGCATGATCATACACAGCTAATTGTTTCTGATATTCTGTATTTTTTTTGTAATAACGGTAAGCCAGAAAAAAGCTTCCATAGATAAAACCTCCGATCAAATCTGAAAAAGTAGAAAGAATAACAACCTCCTGATTAAAATTTTTCTCAACTTTTCCGAAAATAAGAGCAATCACAAAGCCTATTATTTTCATCACCAACAAGTAAGTCAACAATGAAAAGCTGAATATTTTCAAGACTTCTGCAATACTGAACGTTGATGATTTCTGCCAGTTTTTAATAAAAAAATCGATAACAAAAAACAGAATACATGCAGTGATAAGGGTAACAACCGCTGCTTCTGGTGTGAAAATATACCAGTCCAGTGTTCGTCTTATGCCAATACGGGTATGAATAGACTGTACATAGGCAAACAAAAGGATAAACAGCAGGAAATATCTGTTTTGATTAATCTTTTTTAAAATGGTTTTCATCGGTTTTATGAAGGATCACTTTTTTACAAAAATAGCCCTATATTTTTACAGGGCTATTTTTTACCATATTATTTTTTCTTTTCAGGAAATGATGCGGTAACGTTTCCGTTATCATCTAAAAAATCCAGTTTGGCTTCATTATTTTTATCTAAACAGAATCTGGCTCTTGGCTTTCCGTTAATGTCAAATAAAAACAATCCGTTATG
>CBFQYI010000712.1:0-1780 GCA_965720825.1 uncultured Chryseobacterium sp.
CCAAATAATTTGTAATTTCCATAATCAAAATAGAATAGGTAGGGAGAAGGATTGATATTTCTCAAAGCACGGTATACATTGAATTCATCCCCTTTGAATTTCTGTTCAAATCTTCTGCTTAGAACCAGCTGGAAAACGTCTCCACGCATACAGTGTTTCTGAGCTGTTTTTACCAGTTCCAGATACTCTTCATTGGTAATATTAGATGTTTCCTCGCTTGTTTTTTCAAAAGGATAAACCGGAGTATTCTGATTTTTAATAAGGTTTTCCAACAGATGAAGTTCAGATTTTACCCCGTCAATAAAGTTTTCAATAATATGCATTTCATCATTGAAGTGATTGATCGCAATTACATATTGGTATAATCTGTATCTCATCACGGGAATTTCTACTTCCTTGCTCTGTGCTTTAAGATTGATGTTTTCAAAAAATTGTACCGCTTCAAAACTTGTATATCCAAAAAGACTCTGAGCAGTTTGTTCAATCGGATCATTGGTTTTTTCACAGTTGAAAATTTTTCGGAACTCTTCGAATATATCTGTGATATTTCGCTCCATAATAAATTGCTTTACGGGAGCAGAAGCAGGAAGTTTGATTTCATATTCGTTGAGGTTTTTCACTTCAATTCCGGCAATAGCATTCACCGCAATGAAGGAAAAATTATTATCAATACTTTTTGAGTCCGAGCTTTCCAGAAGAATGGTATCACGGAATTTATCCCTGATCTTAAGATAAATATTCATAGGAGTATGAAGATCTCCCAGTGTTTTTTTCGAAACAGTTTTTATTGTAATTGTGTTGGTCAACATTTTATTGTTTTTTGTGAGATTAAGGAATAAAAAAAGGCTTTAACGGTATCCGTCAAAGCCTATATATTGTTTTTTGATTATTTCTGCTGTAATTAACAACATGACAATACCTTCAGACCCGACGAAGAGTTTGAAAGCCACCACCAAATATTGTTGTTCATTTTTAACATGGGACAAATGTAGAAATTTTTTTAATACCAAGACTAAAAAATATCAAAAAAATAATAAACTTAATATAAAAATCCTCTATTTAAGCTGTTTGAGCTCTTGCTTTAATTCCTTGATTTTTTCTTTATAAGCCTCATCATTATCATGTTCTAAATAATTTTCCAATGCAGAAATGTATTCCTCAATGAATTCCTTATTCGTTTTGTCTGCTTCATACTTGGTTTTTGCAGAATTGATGGGGGCTAACTTTTCATATTGTAATAAAATTTTTCCTTCTCTGGATTGATCATAAAGGATCACTATATTCTTTTCATATCCTGGGATGTATTTTACCGGAATGTCCTTGTCATCGGGTATTCTGATTGAATTACTGATAGGATAGATCGCTGCACTGGTAGTGGAGAAAAAAGTAGTGGTGTATTTTCCGTCCTGTTTTTTCACAATAGCTTCATAATCGTGAATATACATTTCATTCAGAGTGGAATTGGTTTCTACATCAGAGGTGATAATAGCTGTGCTTTCCACTCCGTATTTGTTTAAAAACCATGCGTTTAAAAACTGTCCGCCAAATCCATTTACTATAGCCAGTGGAATAATAGGAATCAATAGCCATGCCTTTTTGGTCAGATAGGAGAGCAATCCAAAGAGCACAAACAACAGAACCACAGTATAAAAACCATGATGACTGGTGAAAAACAGAATTTTTGAGATTAAAACCATGGATTAAATATAACTATAATAATCATTTATTTAAACGTTCTATGTTAACTTGCAAATAAATATGCTAAAAAATTAAGTACCTA
>CBFQYI010000713.1:0-1780 GCA_965720825.1 uncultured Chryseobacterium sp.
TTATTTTACCATAACCTCCAAAACATGAATCTATTAGATTAAAATTCTGTCTCAAAGTTAATTCAAAAATTTTATTTTCCAGAGAAGCATCATCAACAGCTTTAAATCCTATAACTTTCTGATTCTCTTCACAAAATTTTGAGATTCCAGCAATGGTACCCCCGGTTCCAACTGCGGTGCAAAGATAGTCAAAATCTTTTGTTTGTTCGTTGAGCATCATTTTTACCCCTTCCACAGCCTCTTCATTGGTACCTCCTTCAGGAACTATCAATGCCTCAGGAAACTCCTGCTGAAGGAATTCGGTGAGTTTTTCTTTATGACGGTATTCTTCGCGAGTGACAAATTTCAGGTTCATCCCATTTCTTTTGGCAAAAAGTAAAGTTGGATTATCCCGCCATTTATGTTGCAGTTCTTCTCCTCTGATAATTCCCAGTGTGGGAATACCTGCCATATTACCTACTGCAGAAACAGCAGCAATATGATTGGAAAAAGCACCTCCAAAAGTGATGATATAAGGATTATCAGGATTTCTTTCCAGATAATGGTTAACATTGTGAAAGAGTTTCCAGTATTTATTCCCTGAAATTAACGGATGAATCTGATCTTCCCTTTTAATGAAAAGCTTTACATTTTTATGAATTGGAATTTCCTGGATGGAAACAGGTTCTGTGGGAAGTTTTAATAGCATTTCAGTTTTACGAATCAGGGTTTATTCTTTGCAAAAGTAACAAAAGATTTAGTGTTGTGAGGGTTTTCTTTTTTCCCCATAGATAACACAGATTTACACAGATGATTTTTTTAATTTTTAGGCTTTTAAGTTTAGGCTAAGGCCAGATGAAAGTTGTTTTTTTATAAACCGGGCTTCCTTCGTCTACGCTCTGGATTATAACCCGCTCCTATTGAATATTGTGATCGTTAACCGAAATCCCAGACCCAGATTCCTAAACCCCAACCTCGAATCCCGAAAACACGCAACTCATCATTCATAATTGATAATTTCAAAGGTATTTCCTAAAGTTCCAGAATTTTCTTTTTTTGAGATAATTCATATTTTTTTCATTAGCGTAAGCTTCTCTTTCAAAGGATATTTTTCTGTAAGCCAGATAACCATCTTTGAGTTTGAAAAACCAGTAATAGTATTCAATAACATAGAAAATATAGAAGAAAATGATGAGCATTTCCAATTGCTGCCGCAAATGAATTTTTTCGTGATTGATCAATACATTATTTTCCTTATCTTCGGGTTTCCTAATGAAGATAAAGGGAAAAAGAGCAATGCCATTAATTTTTAATTTTTTTAAAGGCTTTTGGCATACAATTATCATAGTAACAAATATAAAAAGTTTTTTGACTAGCATTTAACTTATGGCCCATTATGACATCAAAGAAGGTGAAGACTTCTACTATAATGAACAGGGGTACAAAGTTTTTACAGAAAAATTCCATCTGAAAAGAGGATATTGCTGTAAAAGCGGCTGCAGACACTGTCCTTACGGGTACGATAAAAAGACTGATACATTCATTAAAAGTGATAAAAAAAATAAATAAAATGAAAAAATATATTTTTATTTTGTTGGCATCTGCTACTTTAGGCTTAACTTCTTGTAGCCCTTTTCAGGTACGTTCAGATTATGCTGAAACCGCCAATTTCAATTCTTATAAAACGTATAAAATAAGAATTGATGATCTGAAACTGAATGATATTGATAAAGACAGAGTACTGAATGAACTGTCCAGACAGCTTCAGAGCAAAGGTCTTCAATCGGGAGAAAATCCTGAT
>CBFQYI010000714.1:0-1773 GCA_965720825.1 uncultured Chryseobacterium sp.
AAAAAAGGACATAAAGTATATGGGTTAAGTAGAAAGCATACAGAAAGCCAGTACTTCAAATCTATCCCCACTGATGTAACCGATAACACTGCTGTTCAAAATGCTGTAGCTGAGGTTTTAAAAACAGAAACTAAAATTGATATTCTGATCAATAATGCCGGAATGGGAATGGTAGGCGCCGTAGAAGATTCTACCAAAGAAGATATTCTGAAACTTTTCAGTCTGAATCTTGCCGGACCTGTACAGATGATGAGTGCCGTTCTTCCCAACATGCGTGAACATAAATTCGGAAAGATCATCAATGTTTCCAGCATCGGAAGTGAAATGGGACTGCCTTTCCGCGGATTTTATTCAGCATCAAAATCGGCATTGGATAAAGTAACGGAAGCGATGAGGTATGAAGTATACCCATGGAATATTGATGTATGTTCACTGCATTTGGGAGATATTAAAACCAATATTGCAGACAACAGAGTGATTGCACAGGTTTCTCAACCTTATAAAAATGTTTTTGACAAAGTGTATGCACTGATGAATTCACACGTGAATGACGGAACAGAGCCTTTGGAAGTCGCAGAATATATTGAAAAACTTTTAGCAAAAAATAAATGGAAAGCTCATTATTATTTTGGTAAATTCGGGCAGAAAATCGGAGTTCCTTTAAAATGGATTCTTCCGCAGGGAACTTATGAGAATTTGATGAAGAAGTATAATAAACTGGATAAAAATTAGTTGATTGATAAGGCGCATTGTCATCCTGAACACTGACAGAAAGTCTGCGAACGTAGTTCAGAAATGCAGTGAAGAATCTTTTGTATTTTTATAGAGATTCCCCTTCATATTCAGAAGAATAAATTGAAATTACTTTTAAAAATATTTTTTGTACTGTTCTGCGTTTTCACACAAGCGCAGAAGAAGCAGTATTGGCTGATTGATACGGAAACCCAAGTCCGGAAAAAAGTAAAAGATTCTACTTCTGCTGTAAAATTTCTGGATTCTTTAGCTCAAAGTAATTATTTCTTCACGAAACTGAAAGACGTAAAAGTAAAAGGGGACAGCACGGAAATTTTCTATGATAAAGGGAAAAACTTCAATGAAACTTACGTAAATCTTACCGATTCTTTGGTTCAAAAACTAAAAATTCAGAAGGATTTTTTTACTAAAAACTTAGATTCCACCAAGAAAAGCATCAACAAAACTTATATTGATGAAGGGTATTCTTTCAGCAGAATCAAATCCAAATACAAAGGGCAGAAAAACGGCTACCCGATTGTAGAGCTTGACATCAATAAGAATGATAAAAGAACGATCAATGGGTTCGTGGTAAAAGGATATGAAAAAGTGCCTAAAAGATTCATCAAAAACCTGGAAAAGGAGTTCAAAGGCAAAAATTATGATGACAAAAATCTTTTAGCCATCAACAAAACCTTTCAGAGTCATCCTTTTCTGACCCTCGAACGGCAGCCACAAACTTTATTTACGAAAGATTCTACCAGTATTTACCTGTTTCTGGAAAAGAAAAAGACGAATACTTTCGATGGGGTCATTGGTTTTGGAAATGACAAAAGCTCAAAATTTACGTTAAACGGAACCATGAATGTCAACTTCAGGAATATGTTCAATGGTTTTGAAACAGTCAATTTATACTGGCAGAGAAACCCGGATAAAGGGCAGAATTTCGATCTTAGAGTGGATATTCCATACCTGTTCAAATCTAATGTCGGAATGGATACGAAAGTAAATATCTACAGACAGGACTCAACGTTTGCCAAT
>CBFQYI010000715.1:0-1772 GCA_965720825.1 uncultured Chryseobacterium sp.
TTCTTATAATGTGACCCTAGCCAATGCCGGATTGTTGTACAAATTCAATGAGCAGCATCAGGTTTGGGGAACTTTTTCCCAGGGAGCAAGCTTAGCAGATCCTGCTAAATTTTACGGAATCGGACAGTATAAACTGGTAGGAACAAACTGGGATGTAGTATCCAGTATCAATGTGAAAGAACAGCCTCTTCAGGCTATCAAAACCAATCAATTTGAGGTAGGTTACCGTGTCAACAAAGGTGGTTTAAGAGCTCAGATTGCAGGATTTTTAAGTAATTCTGACAAAACCGTTGCCGTAGATAAGAAGACTTTCCAGATCCTTGTCAATGATTTGAAATTAAGAAACATGGGAATTGAAGCTGAGGTTTCTTATTCCTTAAACAATGGCGTTTATTTCGGGGCAAGCGGACTTTTGATCAAATCTGAGGTAGATAACAAAGGAGAATGGCAGAAACAGGAGATTTACAACGCTTCTCCATCCAAATTGGTAACCTATATCGGATATAACATTCAGAACTGGTCATTCAGATTCCAGTCTTTACAGAACTTCAAGCAGAAAGACGAGCTTAATAATGTAGTGGAAGGGTACAATACTTCAGATTTGATGATAGGATACCGATTCCATTTTGGAAAATTCAATTTAGGAATCCAGAATCTATTTAATACAGATTATCAGACCATATGGAGCAAGCGTTCCCAGGTGCTGTATTCTACTTACGGACTTCCGGAATTGTTTAATTATAAAGGAAGAGGAAGAACATTCAATCTTTCTTACACTTTTGAATTTTAAAAAATAAGATGAAGGTAAAAATACCTTGATCTGAAAAACATATTGTATTTCAAATCCGGTTTCTGAAATTAATCGGAAACCGGATTTTAATTTAAAAAAAATCAGTTATGGCTAAAATTTCAACAGGGCAGATTATTGCCGAAGTAACCAGAAAAGAATACATTACTGACCATTTTATCAGGGTGTATTTGTACTCACCGGAAGTTCAGTTATTCAAAAATACTATAGTGGGAGATAATAATAAAATAGCAGTTCCTCCGGCTGGACTGAACGAGATTCATTTTCCTACACTGGACAAAAACCATCAGTGGGTGTATCCGCCAAAAGAAGTGGCTCCATCCATCAGAACCTATACCCACAGAGGAATTGATTTGGAAAAAAATGAGCTGATCATCGATTTTGTAGACCATGGAGACGGCGGTCCTGCTTCCAGATGGGTAAGAGAAGCTGAGGCAGGTTCAAAACTGGGCGTGATGATGCGTTTGGAAGGAAAAGAATTGTATCTGGCAGCTGATTGGTATTTGCTGGTAGGAGATGCTGCAGCTATTCCGGTCATCAGTGCTATTTTGGAAACGCTTCCTGAAACGGCAAAAGGTGTTTGTATGATTGAAGTTCATGGAAAAGAAGATGAGCAACTGCTTGAAACCAAAGCCCAAATTGATTTTAAATGGTTACACAATGCACAGCCTCAGATCGGCAGTGAAATTTCAAATGCGGTAAAAAGTATTGAAATTCCTGAAACTACCAAATTTGGTTACGTTGCCTGTGAGTTCTCAAGCGTAAAAGAAATCCGTACCTATCTGAGAAAAGAAAAAAACTGGACTTCCCAGGAATTATATGCTTATTCTTACTGGAAAGCAGGCGTAGCAGAGAACGAATCTCAGGCGGACAGACACAAGGAGAAGGATTCAATGGAGTAGAAGGCAGGGATTTTGAGTTTGAGAGTGGGTGGGTTTGAGAGTTCAAGGTTTAAAGTTGTAAG
>CBFQYI010000716.1:0-1764 GCA_965720825.1 uncultured Chryseobacterium sp.
GTAAAAGGAGTTGTACATAAAGTCAAATGGCATGCTGGCTATGGTAATACTATGACAATAAAAATAACTGATAAAGAATCTCTTTTTAATCATAGAAGAGATTATTCCCTACTCTATCCATCCAATGGAGAAATTAATCAAAGTAGTAACTTTGATAAAACAAAAGATATATTTTTATTTTATGCCCATTTGGAACAAGTCCTGGTTGAAGAAGGAACAGAAGTAAATGCAGGAAAAATTATTGCAAAAAGTGGAGTTTCTGGGGTGGAAAAAGGAACTTGCGCACCTCATTTACATTTTGAAATATTTACAACCGTTTATGCCGTAGGTATGGGATTAAATTATAGATGTAATCCGGGATTCTATATTCACTTTAAAGCACCAAACGAGCAATTACAAAATGAATTAAATCTACAAAAAGAAACAGCTAAAACAAGAATTAAAAATTTATATGGCAAAAAATAGCATTATTTTAAACGTGTTTACAATACTTCTTTTAGTTTTCTTTACATTATCAAGTTGTAAAGAAACCCATAAACAAAAGAAGGAACTATCTGAAAGTTTAAAGAAAGAAAATATCATATTTTCTGAAATTACTTTTGATAAAAAAAGTGATTATCAAAATACAAACCTAAAAAGTTTAGTTTTAACATTTAAAAATATTACTTATACATTAAAATTTGTTGAAGACAGAACATATTTACAGTATAAATTAGATGATAAAATAATTTCTGATTGGCATCAAATTTCTTACAATTTCAATTATGATAGTTCTTATGAAGATGCAGAAGAAAATATTAAGATTTTATATGATGCAAGCATAAATAAGGGTTTTTTACTTTTACCAGGCTATACAGAAGAATACCCTGTTTTTAACGTTTACGCTTTTGATAAAGATAGAATTACTTATCTTGAAAATATTAGTACTGATGATACTAATTGTTTAAGTTTCTCAAAAGAAAAAATCGAAGCTATTGAGCAAAACCACGAATTTTTTTTTAAAACAGTTAATAATCAAAAGGGAAAAAACTGTGTATTGAAGAAAGAAAAAAAAGATGATCTTAATACTCAAATTATTGAATCTGATTTACAAAAAATTACAGAAAGTATTTCATCATCAAAACAACAGATTTCAATCCCAACAGGAGAATATTTTGCAACCAACGAGAAGTTGGATGATTATGGAGTTTCATTGAAAATTGAGAAAGATTCTATTATCTATACAGAATCTGGAAATATGGGAAAAATGTATAATCAATACCTGCTTAAACAAGTTAAGACTATTGATGGAAAAATATTTTTAAAATATTCAGAGGTGATTAATGGATACACTGGTGATGCAGATAAACCACTTTATTTTGGTATTCTTCAATATGATAAAGGCAAATTACTGTTTGAGAGTGAATACACAGAAAAAAAGTATGGATTAAAAAATATAATATTAAAAAAATAAAAATAATTATTACAATTTGATTCAGATAGAACTTCTGCAATTTATTGCTGGATTCTAAAATAAACACAAATAATGAAAAACATTTTTTTAGCTCTTTTGTATTCATTTCTACTTTCTTGCACTGGACAAGAAAATAGACTTCAATTGCGTAATAACAAAGATATAATTTCATTAAAAGACGCACCTTATAACATTACTGATGAAGGAGACCGCACAAAATCAAACTATGATGACCTGTCTCCTGAATTTATCAATAAAGCGAAAAAAGTATTAGAGCAAAGAAAATTTCAATTTCCTGATGAAAATACCTT
>CBFQYI010000717.1:0-1758 GCA_965720825.1 uncultured Chryseobacterium sp.
TGAAATATCCAATAAAGATATTGCTATTAACGGAACAGTGAAACAGGACTTTTTTATTGAAAAAAAGAATGAAAAACAAATCGAAGGGGTAACGCTTACTGCCAGAAAAAAGCTGATTGAGAGAAAAGCAGACAGGCTCGTATTTAATGTTTCCAATTCTGTTGCCTCACAGGGAATGGATGCTGTGGATGCTCTTGCGACAACTCCTTTGGTAAAAGTAGATGATAATACAGGAGTCTCCATCGTCGGAAAAAGTGGAGTAGCGGTAATGATCAACGACAGAATTCTGAATTTATCAGATGCAGAGCTGGTTACCTACCTGAAAAGTCTCAGATCCGAAAATATAGAAAAAATTGAAGTCATTACAGCACCTCCTGCCAAATATGAAGCGCAGGGAAACAGTGGACTGATCAATATTGTTTTAAAGAAAAATCAAAACCTGGGATGGAATGGAAGTTTTACCAGCAGTCTTCAGCAGCAGACCTATACCGGAAATTCAAACAGTGTAACGGTCAATTATCAGAATGAAAAACTACGTTCTTCGTTAAAGCTGAGACAGAATAAAAATGAAAAGCATTCTTATGAAAACTATTGGATAGAAGGAGCAGACGGTCTTAAAAGCAATGATAACAGAAGAGATTTCGGGGACGGGCTTGGTGCCAATGTAAGTCTGGATTATCAGTTGAATAAGAAGTCCAACCTCGGATTTATTTATGATTTCGGATTCGGACATTCCAATATGGATATCAGGAATACTTCAAACTATTTCCAGAATGGGATTTATACCAATACACTCCTGACTGATGCGGAGCACAGAGCTACAGGAAGACAAAATACGGCCAGCGCTTATTATGATCTGAAATTCGGGAAACAGGATAATAAGCTGAGCATCACAGGAAATTATTTTTCCAATACTCCGGAAACAACTATTGATTTTACCACTACAGAGAGTTCTGGGGATAGATTTGTGGTGAAATCACCCTCTATGGTAGATTATAAAATTTATTCCGGGCAGGCGGATCTTACATTGCCTTATCAGTTTGCAAAGACAGAAGCTGGAGTGAAATTCACGAATTTTGATAATAATTCCAGTATATTTTATCAGAACTTAATGAACGGACAATATATCACAGATCCTTTGAAAAGCAATGAGTTTGAATATAATGAAAAAAACTATGCAGCTTATATCAGTTTTGAAAGATCATTCAACGAAAAATGGTCGGCAAAAGCAGGTTTACGCTATGAATATTCTGTAGTGAACGGAAACTCTTTAACTTCCGGACAGCAGACAGAGAATTCTTACGGGAAATTTTTTCCTACGGCGTATATCAGCTATAAAAGCAATGAAAATCATACTTTCAACCTGAATTATTCCAAAAGAATCAACAGACCAGGATTTCGTGCGATCAATCCCTACCGATGGTACATCAATATCAATTCTTATTTTACCGGAAACCCTTTCCTGAAGCCTTCTATCAATCATAATTTTGAACTTTCCTACGTATACAAAGGAAAATTATCGGCATCAGCTTATTTTCAGAGAACCGTGGAAGCATTTAGTCAGCTGGCAACTCTGAAAGGGGAAAACAGAGTAAGTACTTTTGAAAATTATTACAATCAGAACAGTATGGGAGTTTCGCTTAACTATTCAGATACTTTTTTCAAAAAGTGGGAAGCGAATTACTCGGCCAATTATTCTTATATGAACACGGATGTTTTTGCAACCGATGCTCTTGCCAGAAAAGGGAATAGTTATGA
>CBFQYI010000718.1:0-1752 GCA_965720825.1 uncultured Chryseobacterium sp.
CTTCTTCTTTTAATGTTGTTCCGTTTTTATGGGCTGTTTTTGCAATCTTAGCCGCATTTTCATATCCGATATGAGTATTTAAAGCCGTTACAAGCATTAAAGATTTGTCTACCAGTTCTTTAATTCTCTCATGATTCGGTTCAATACCTACAGCACAGTGATCATTGAAGGAAATACATGCATCAGCAATCAGTTGGGCAGACTGTAAGAAATTGTAAGCCATTACCGGTTTGAAAACATTCAGTTCATAATTTCCCTGAGTTCCTGCAAATGAAATGGTCGTATCATTTCCTAAGACCTGAGCGCAAACCATCGTCATCGCTTCATTCTGGGTAGGATTTACTTTCCCTGGCATAATAGAAGATCCCGGCTCATTTTCAGGAATATGAATTTCCCCGATTCCGGAACGTGGACCAGAGGCCAGTAATCGTATGTCCTGAGCAATTTTATATAAAGAAACAGCCAGCTGCTTTAAAGCTCCGTGAGATTCTACAATCGCATCATGCGCAGCAAGGGCTTCAAATTTATTTTCTGCGGTAACGAAAGGATGATTCGTAAATTGGGCAATATATTCCGCCACTTTTACATCATAACCGTTGGGTGTATTCAAACCTGTACCTACGGCTGTTCCTCCCAATGCCAGTTCAGAAAGGTGAGGTAGAGTATTTTTTAAAGCTCTCAATCCGAATTCCAACTGAGCCACATATCCTGAAAATTCTTGTCCGAGAGTAAGCGGAGTGGCATCCATCAGGTGGGTTCTACCAATTTTTACTACATCTTTGAAGGCTTTTGACTTTTCAGCCAATGTATTCTTTAGTTTTTCCACTGCGGGAATAGTTACTTCCACCACTTTTGTATACGCAGCGATGTGCATCGCAGTAGGATAAGTATCATTCGAAGATTGGGATTTATTTACATCATCATTCGGGTGAATTTCAGATTTTTCGCCTAAAGTTCCTCCGTTATTGACATGAGCTCTGTTGGAAACTACTTCATTGACATTCATATTGGACTGTGTTCCGGAACCTGTCTGCCAGATCACTAATGGAAACTGATCATTAAGTTTTCCTTCCAGAATTTCATCACATACCTTAGCAATCATATCTCTTTTTTCTGCAGAAAGTACTCCCAGATCAGTATTGGTGTAAGCAGCAGCCTTTTTCAGATAAGCAAAAGCTTCAATAATTTCATGTGGCATTGAACCTTCAGGTCCTATTTTAAAATTGTTTCTGGAACGTTCCGTCTGTGCACCCCAAAGCTTATCTGCAGGTACCTGCACTTCTCCCATGGTGTCTTTTTCAATTCTGTAATTCATATTATTTATTTGATTTATCTTTTGTTAAAATCAGATCCTTTATATCGGGCATATTCCTCCCCACATCATAGCTTATAAAACATATTGGGCCAACTGATTTTAAATTTAATCTCATGCTGTTCTGCAAAACATCAGATAGAGTTAAAATTCCTGTGGAAAATATGCAATCTTCGTAGCGTTGTGAAGAAAATTTAGCCTCTTTGATAGAAATAATAAATTCATTTTTTTCATTAGCTGTTACATCAGATTTTAGAATGGTAAACCTTTCATTTTGAAAATTAATGAATGAAAATGTAACCAAATCAGGCGTTTTTTCTAAAATATCAAACTTAATATGATGACCTTCAGCTTCTACGGTACAAGTTCCCGAAAGTCGTATTGTAATTTCACATTGAAAGAAGTTGTTACAATAAATAATTAAACAGAAAAAAATAAAT
>CBFQYI010000719.1:0-1747 GCA_965720825.1 uncultured Chryseobacterium sp.
AATCCTGAAAATACAACACTTGATCTTCCCGTAAAATCTTATTTTGAGGGTGAAATTATGGATACTGATGATAACGTTTTGGCCAATTTCATATTTACTGGAGTCTTACCTCTAACCTTGGACAAAAAAGATGCATACAGATTAAGGATCAGAAAAGTTAATTTGCGTGGCCAGGCACCACATATTAATCTTGACGATTATTATGCTACACTTGGGTTAAGCTGGACAGAAATATCAACATCTCAAATAACAGGGAATTATAAAACAGGAGGATTAAGAGTAATGAAGATCATTAAAAAAGATGAAAATAATACTGTAGCCCAGAGTGTTGAGTATAATTACAATGATGATGAAGGAAAGTCTACTGGAAATTATGTAGGGGATGATGTCAATTACATTTATACCTCTCCTTTACCAACTGATCCTTCCAGTAATATATGTCAGATAACGACAATTGGTAATATTGGTAGCTTTAATTCAAGTACAATTAATGGAAAGCCTATTGTTTATGATAGAGTACAGACAAAATATATAGGAAATCAGGAAAACTATAAAGTTGTAGATACTTATTCCAATAGTAGGGGACTAAACCCCATTGGGTTAAATCCAACTGTGTTTACCTATTTTGATGGTAAATATAATCTTGGGCAGATTAAAAAGAAAGAATATTTTAATTCAGCGGGTAAATTATTAAAAAGCACAGATTTTGAATATGAAAACGATTATTATTTTAATAAATTTTCTAACGATTACAATCCGGCAGAGCCTTATTTGACAATAAAACCTTATTCTATCTTAGTCAGTGGTTACCATTTATTTATTAATATTGGCTTCCCTTATCCTGAAACTTATAGAGCATTTTATAGTGTTGAACGGTATCAGATTTCTTCAGCTTGGGTAAAGCAGAAAAGCATAATATCCAAAACCTATTTCAATAATCAGGAGCTCTCTGAACGTAAAGAATACCTTTATGATCCAAACTATAAACATCTCAGCCCAATAAAAGAAAGAATCACTTATTCAGATAATAAGGTAAATGAGTCTGCATTTGCTTTTGCTCATGAGAAAAACAATCAAAAGTTAATTACAGCCAATATGATTGGAATTCCCTTAGAGGTAACTCAAATAAAAAAGCAGAGCATTAATGATCCTAATGCAAAAATTGTTTCAAAAACGGAAACAAAATATGAAAATCCATTGAACTTATTTCCAAGTTCTGTTGTTTCTACAGATTTACAAAATGTTGTTTCTACTGAAGTGACCTTTGACAAATATGATTCAAAAGGACAATTACAACAATATACCGCAAAAAATGGTCTTTCAACCGTAATTGTTTGGGGGTACAACCAAACCCTGCCCATTGCCAAAATAGAAGGTGCCAAATTAACAGATATCCAGCAGTCCTTAATTGATTCCATTGTTACAGCTTCCAATACAGATGCTTCCGCTACTCCCAACAATGATGAAACGACCTTCTTGTCGGCATTGAATACCTTCAGAGCCAATACAGCATTGTCCGCTTATCAGATTACCACATATACCTATGATCCATTAATTGGAGTACGAAGTATCACGCCACCATCGGGAATCAGAGAAGTATATATCTATGATTCAGCAAACAGACTTATGGAAATCCGAGAAAAAGACAAAACAGGTAACCTATTAAAAGAATTCAAATATAACTATAAACAGTAAAAACTCAAATTATGAAAAAAATACTATTCATTGCAGGAATTTTAGGCGCTCA
>CBFQYI010000720.1:0-1738 GCA_965720825.1 uncultured Chryseobacterium sp.
CGTTTTCATCAATTCCTATCAGATATTCCAGCGTGGTCGCCCAGCCTTCATCCATAAATGCATATCTTGTTTCATTGATCCCCATATAAAAAGGGAAATAAGTATGGGCAATTTCATGATCTGCTGTCAACCTTGCATCATTAAGATCATCAGGAATACTGGTATCATTAATCATCATAGGATATTCCATATCTGCATACCCTTGGATAGCCGTCATTACGTTGTAAGGATATTCTAAGCCCGGCCAGTTTTTTGAAAACCAATCCAGATTATAGCGCATCCAGTCTACATAATGTTCAAAATCTTTCGCTCCGTTTTTATATCCTGCCTGAACGCTGGCTCTTTTTGTTTTTAACTGAACACTGGCTGCATCCCATACATAGTGGTTGCTCATCGCAAAACAGAAATCTGTAATATGACTGGCTTTAAATTTCCAGATATTCCACTTATTCTGCTTTGTTACTTTTCCGGACTTCATTTCCTGTTCTGTAGCAATATGCATCAGCTTATCACTTTTTAAGGAAGCTTTATATCTTTTTAAATATTCCGGCTGAAGAACTGCTTCCGGATTCAGAAAATCTCCGGTTGCCCAAACTACATAATTTTTTGGAGCGGTGATGGCAAAACTGTAATCATTGAAATCATTGTAAAATTCCTGTCTGTCCGAATGCTGAAGCATATCCCATCCGTTGTAATCATCATACACAGAAATTCTTGGAAAAGAGTATGCCACATAAAATGTTTCAGGATCAATCTGCCCTTCTCTTCCACTCTGAACTGACAATGGATATTCCCACTCTATTTTAACCTCAGTTTTTGATTTAGATTTTAACGCTGATTTTAATTTTACTTTTTCAACAGTACTCCAGTCATCACTGTTGATCTCATATTTTACATTATTTACAGTAAAAGACTTAATTTTCAGTCCGGATGAAAGGAAATCTTTGGATACAAATCCCGATCTTGGCGACTGTGGTTTGTGAAGGTTATTCACAAATCGGATAGCCAGTTCATTCAGATTATCCGGGCTGTTGTTGGTATAAAAAATCGTTTCTTTTCCGGAAACTATTTTTGTAGCAGCATCCACTTTCACCTCTACATTATACACTCCTTTATTCTGCCAGTAGTTTTTTCCTGGCGCTCCGGAGATATCACGTGTTCCTCTTTCATACGCTTTTTTGATATTCCTCGGCATATACAATTCCTGAGCTGACAATTGCAGTAAAGAAACTGCGATCAGCATTCCGGAAAAAATTTTCTTCATAGCGATCTTTTTAAAGATAGGCATCAAAAATAACGAAAATACACCATCAGACGACCATTCTTTTACGATAATATTTCACTATAATCTACTTTCATATTAAAATATTCTATAATCTATCCTGTTCGGCTGTCTTCTTAATGGTCTATGCGTTTTTAACCGATTGATTTCCAAAGTTGAATTTCAATGAAAATGTCACTCCCTGAGTATCGGAATAATCAAGAAAATAATTATCCTGATTCGCATATTTTGTACTGACCTTCTGTTCTGTAGATCTGAAAATATCGCTAAAAACAAGACTGGCTTCCAGTTTTTTACTAAAGAATTTTCTATTCATTACAAAATAGGCTGACCATAAAGAAGATATTCTGAAGGTTCCCTGTATACCGGGAGAATAGTAGCGGTGTCCCATTTCCATTTTCCAGTCGCTGTTTTTATCCAGCGTAAAGCTTGTTGAGATGTTTGAAACCCAATTCC
>CBFQYI010000721.1:0-1730 GCA_965720825.1 uncultured Chryseobacterium sp.
CCTAAGCTAACCAACACAGAGCAGTTTTTTTTAACATTCATATATAGGAAAAAGTCATCGTAATAGTAATTGCGATGACTTTTTATTTTTATTAACCCATATAATGTTATTTTTTCTGTGCTGCCAGCGCATACACAAGGGGGATTTTATTTCCAAACTGTGGAATTCTCCATTTCCCTGTTTCAAATTCTTCTACGTGTCTGAAACAAGGATACGGTGACCAGTCAAACTCCCGGAACGTATTCAGTTGTAAATCTTTTTTTATCAAATTATCGAGAACTTCCGCTAAAGAGTGATTCCACATGACATACTCCTGTACGATAGCTGCAGACTGATCCGCATAAGTTCCTTCATACGTTTCTACAATGGGTTTTTCATTGAAATAGTTGTAAGCTACTTTAGTAAAATCATCATCAAACATCCAGACAGCAGGGTGAAATTCTGCCATAATGAATTTTCCTTCCGGTTTTAAAAAATGATTGATAATTCCAGCCCATTTTTCAAGATCGGGAAGCCATCCTATTGTACCGTAACTTGTATACACAATATCAAATTTCTGATCCAGAACGTTCGGCAAATTATATACATCTGAACAGATAAACTCTGTATCTGTACCACATTTCTGGGCAAGCTCTCTGGCTGTATCAATGGCTTTGTCAGAAAGGTCTATTCCGGTAACTTTAGCTCCCATTCTTGACATGGAGATAGAATCCTGTCCGAAATGGCACTGCAAATGCAGAATAGTTTTCCCTTTTATATCTCCAAGAAGATCCAATTCTATTGAGTTCAGAGAACTTCTTCCTTTTAAAAATTCATCCACAAAGTAGAAATCCGATTTCAGATGAGGTTCTACTTTAGCGTTCCATGATTTTTTATTGATTTCTAAGTAATTTTCCATGATTCTAGTTTAAAAAGTGTTAGTGATTTTTATTATTCAGTATACACCAATCATAATTTCTCCATCAGTTTTTTCTTTTGCTCAAGAAATTCTTCTTCGCTTAATACTCCAGCTTCTTTTAATCTTCCCAATTGTTCCAGCTGATCTAAAACGCCAGGTTCAGATTTGCTCTGAAAATGTGTTTCCGGGCGTGACATGAAATCTCTTACTTTTTCGCAAAACAGCTCAGCATGGTACTTTCCTACTCCATCAATCTCTACAACATCATCAGTAACCTGAATATCTATAGAAGCCAGTAAGAATTCTTTTTCATATTGTATGGAGCTTATTTTGCTGTAAGAAAAGTCTTCTACTTTCAATCCGTACATGAATTCCTTATCTACAAAAATCAACCTTCTGTCAGTAGCTACTAAAATGATATGATGATTGTTCAGTTTGTTTCTGCCTTCTACGAGATAGACAATTCTTTCATCTGGTGAAAGAATATCCGGCAATTCGTGAATTTCTTTCCGGGCAAATATGGTAGGGCTGATATCGAGATTTTTAAGCTCATCTCTTATTTCGTCAAGTCTTGATTTTTCACTCATAGCATTAGTTTATAGGTCTAAATTACTGTTTATTAATAATAAATTTTAATTCAATAAAATATTAATCTTCTGATGGTATCACAATGGAAGTATGCAGACTGTACAGCTTCCAACCTAAGGTTTCATACAATAATTTACCTTCTTCCGTAGCCACTAAAAGATTATTGGGACATCCTTTGGACAAAGCGATCTTCTCTAATTCTTTCAATAAAAAACGGGCAAGTCCTTTCCTTTGATGATTTTTT
>CBFQYI010000722.1:0-1727 GCA_965720825.1 uncultured Chryseobacterium sp.
CGACGACCACGTTGTCGGCCTGCCACGAACCACGATCGGTCAGCACTTCAAATTCAACATTGTTTTTCTCAACCATTGTCAGAGAGTGATCAGGATTTTGAGGAGAAATGGCGACCAAAACAGCATTCTTTTCTTGTATTCTTAAGAGATTATCCTGCAAAAATTTCAATTCCAGATTACAGTAGGGACACCAGCTTCCTCTATAAAAAGCCAGAATCATTTTTCCTTTTTTAAGAATTTGTGTAAAATGTATTTTTTCACCATAAGCATTAGGCAGTAAAAATTCCGGCATCTTTTGTCCAACCTGAATACTATTATCTTCAATATTTTTTGTTTTTAGATCTTCAACCGAACTTCCGAATGCATTTAAAATGTCTTGTGGGAGCTGTGAAGAAAGTTTGTGATTCAATTGCTCAATCTGCAGGGCCAGTGGATTCATTATTTTTAATTTATTATTTTTACAAAGGTCTAAAAGCCTTTAAGAATAGACAATACCGCATATTTTTCCCTCATAGGGATAAAAAAGTCAATTTTATGGAAACAAAGGGAAGAGCAGAAGAAAATAAAATTTGTCCATTGGAAGTCGCTGTCAATACCATCAGTGGAAAATGGAAAATTCCTATCGTCTGGCAGATCAATGAAGGAAAAAAACGTCCCAGTGAATTTTTGCGTGGCATTGCTAAAGTGGACCGGAGAGTTCTCAATCACCAGCTGAGTGAAATGGTGGAAGATGGCATCCTAATCAGACAGTCTTTTAATGAGCTTCCTCCAAGAGTAGAATATACTTTGACGGAACTTGGGGAAAAGCTGGTGGAAATCCTCTGGCAGCTGAATGATTGGGGAAAATTGTTGATTCCTGAAAAAGATAAGCTATTGAACCCATAAGTTTTCATATAGTACATTGGCAGATCATTGAAAAAAAATGATATTTATTTGAACTAAAAAAAACACATGAAAAAAGTTATCACCGGAATCACAACATTTTTAATTCTCACAGGCTGTATCAAAGAAAAACCAACAGACCGTCTGTTGGCTGAGCCAGATAAAAATAAGCATTTAATTGCAGAAAATTCTTTAAAAATCAATAAAGAAAAAAATACCATCCGGGAAAGATTCTCTCCTCCGGAAGGTTATGAGTGGATTGAAGAAAAATCAGATTCGTTCGGATATTTTCTCGAAAATTTCAAACTCAAACCTTATGGCAGCCAAATTTTGAAATATGACGGAACACCACTTTCTACCCAACCTCTTCATGAAGCTGTTTTTGATATTGATACCGGAAATAAAGACCTGCAGCAATGTGCCGATGCCGCTATCCGTATGAGGGCTGAATATCTTTATAAGGCTAAAAAATTTGACGAAATTAAATTCCATTTTACCAGTGGTGATCTTCTCAGCTGGAATGATTATAAAAATGGAACGAGAGCTTTTGTAAATGGAAATTCGGTCAGCTTCAGAAAAACAGCAGCATCTGATGATTCTTACCAGAGTTTCAGAAATTATCTGGACCTGATTTTCAATTATGCAGGAACAATTTCATTAAATAAGGAAACCAAACCGGTCACAAAAAAATCTGATCTGAAAACAGGAGATATTCTGATCACGCCAGGCAGTCCGGGACATATTGTTTTTATTTCCGGGGTCTGCAAAAATGAGAAAGGGGAAAAATTATTTCTGTTGAGTGAGGGATTTACGCCGGCACAGTCTGTTCATGTGCTTTCCAACCC
>CBFQYI010000723.1:0-1724 GCA_965720825.1 uncultured Chryseobacterium sp.
AATGTAGCAACAGCTGTTGCACCTAAAAGACCGAGATTTACAATTGAATGAGCATCCCAAGTATCAGTTCCAAACTCATATAATGTTACCCCAGCAGTTAAAGCTGTACCAACATAGCCTAATCTTTTAGAAATTTTACCTGCAGATTTCATAAATCCTTCGGTTGATGTTAAAATCTTTCCGGCTCTAATACCACTAACTGATGAAAGAAACGTTGAAGCTTTTATTTTGCTTATATTAGTTAATTTATTATACTCATCGATTACCATATTAGCATTTCCTAATTGTCCATTAAGATGTTTCTCTGTATCTTTAAAAAAATCCTCAGTTTGATATTTCATTAAAGAATTGCTTGCACTTTCTATATCATTCGTAATTCCTAAAAGTCCATCATCTAAAAATTTCAAGATATTAAAGCCTCCCACTCCCTTCACAAAATTTCCTTTATCATCATAACTATCGGGTATATCACTCCACCATTTCATAACACCATTGGAATTGGTTAAGCCAAATGTTCCTCCATTATAAAATGCATCCATCAGATCTGCATACGCTTTTGTTTTGCCAAATGGGATGTAGCCACCGCCGCCATTTCCTTCTCCAAAACCATCCGTTTTAAAGGATTTAGGACGATACTGATCACTTATATGATGATAGTTATAAAAGCCTTCCATCTCACTTACCCACCTACCTTCAGAATTATAAGACCCCATACCATCCGGGGATTTCTATACCGGTAAATATATTGGTTTTTCTACAAAAGAGAGTAAAAGCCACTGCAAAAACAGTGGCTTTGTGTTTTATTCACCGACACCAGCGAGACGCTCGCCAGCGGGGGCATTGAAATTCAATGCTCTATTTTTAACTTAGTAATTATTAAAATGTATTTTTTAAAGAACCAAGATAAATACCAAAAATAATAAACACAGGAAATGAAATAAAAACATAAGTGATTAATAAAATATCAGCAATAGTTTTTTTTGTTTTACTAAATTTTTGCACTTTTTCATCAATTTCTTCATAAGAAGTAAATTTCCAATATCTTAATCCTAAAAATAAAATAATTGGCAAGCAATAGATTATTAATACATATTTGTTTGATGGTCCTAAATTAGTATTTAAATATTTATCTGATACGATAATCAAAAATACCAAATTCCAACACAGCATAGCGCATGTCAAAATAATTCCAGATCCCTTATGTGTACCATCTTTTTCAAATTGATGATAAAAATTTGTTAACTGATAATATAAGTAATCAATGAGTATCATATATAATTTTTTAATAGCCCATGGCTGCGTTAAATTTTCTTTGTTCTTCTGCCCGTACTCCATCATCTCCATTTGTATCGGTATAACTTAATCTCACATTTTCCAAATGATCTATGTTGTAAATTTAACGGTTTTTCTAGAATAGATAGTAAAAAGCCACTGTAAAAACAGTGGCTTTTTGGTTTATTTACGGACACGAGCGAGACGCTCGCGCCAGCGGGGAGCTTGCTGATAAGCTTCAGATAGCTTATCAATTAAATATTTTTCATTTATTGAATTTACTCCAATTCCTAAATACAGAGAATCATTGTTAATAAGAATCATTCCTTTAGGATAATGAGAATTTTTTTTATTTATAAAATAGAAATCATATTCCCTGTTGGGCTCTGATAAAATAAATGAAAGCATCTCAAAATAATCATCAGTTTCAAACTCTATTTTTCCCAAATACT
>CBFQYI010000724.1:0-1722 GCA_965720825.1 uncultured Chryseobacterium sp.
TGTTGTATGACATGAGCGGAAGACAGCTTCAAAGTATAAAAACCAAAAACAGAGTGACTAAGATTAATACCCAGGCTTTGGTTCAGGGGGCTTATCTGGTGACTATAAAAACTGATACCAATAAAATGGCGAATGCTAAATTAATTAAGAAATAAACTACGATGAAGAAAACAATTATGCTGTTGGGGACATTATCCACAATATTTGCATTTGGTCAAAGTTCAGGGGTCTCACCGGAAAATAAATTTGCAATTTCAGTCAAGAGTCCTGATGCTAGTCAGCTGTCTAAATTTATAGATATTCCTAATGCGACTTCTACAGGGACTATTGGTGTTGATATTCCCATTTATACGCTAAATGTAGATGGATATAAATTGCCTATTGAGTTGAAAAATCATGCTTCAGGTGTAAAAGTCAGAGAGATGGCAACTAAAGTAGGCTTAGGCTGGTCATTAAGTCTAGGAGGTATTTCTTTATCTAAACAGATCTTTGGGGCAGATGATAGAGGCTGGATTCCTTATGTTAACCCGGTCTCATTTAAACCTAACGAAGTTGAAAATGATAATGGCCTTGCAGCTATTATAACAGGTTTCCAGGCAAATGCTCCAGATGTCCCGGGTAAAAAACATGATACCCAGCCTGATATCTTTTCTTATTCTATTGGGCAGTTTTCAGGGGAATTTTATTTAAGCAGTACAGGGCAGGTCATTCAGGTTCCTTACAATAATATTAAAATTGTATTAAATGGAGCTTTGTTTGAAATAACGGATGATCAGGGGATTACCTATTATTTTTCTCCTGCTAACCAAACCAGAACCCTTGGTGGTTCTATACCTACAGATGATGATTATTTGTTGTCAATGACTGATTATAAGATTGATAAGATTAAATTTCCATCTGGAAAAGAAATCAAATTCAATTATCTTAAAACAGATTATTATAAGTATATAAGCAACAGTACAAAAAGGTATGAAATTTATAAAGATTGTCAATACTCAACAACAAATTCTGTATTTAGAGAATTTTTAAGCACAACAGAAGTTTTTGATGAACAGTCAATAAAAAGTATTGAGTTTGGAAATGAGAAAGTTGAATTTATTTACTCTAATAATAGACAGGATTTGAATAATGGACTTTCACTTGATAAAATAACGGTTAAAAATGGAAATCAAACGGTATTAGCATATGATTTGGTTAAAGATTATTTTAATAGCTATGCGGTAATTGCGGGGGATGCTACCTCTGCTAAAAGGTTGAAATTAAAAGAAGTTGTTAATTCAAATGATGGTTCAAAATATAAGCTTTTCTATAATGAGGACAAAGCTTTGCCAAACAGACTTTCAGATGCTACGGATCATTTTGGTTTTTCTAACGGAGGAGGTTCAGAGACAGGCATACCTTTCACACAGTTTGCAGGAAAGACATATGGATCTAACATTGATAAAGAACAGCATCTTGAGTATGCGGTTTCAGGCAGTCTGAAAAAAATTCAGTATCCAACAGGGGGAAGTATGGAAATTGAGTATGAAGGCGATGATTACTATACAACCAGGAAACTGGTAAAATTTGAACAAAAAAATGTTACAATTGATAGTGATGTTGCCCCTTATTATGAATTTTCCATTGCCGGACATAATATTGTAGACTCTTATGGGGGGAAAGTTACTTTTACTTCCTTTTTTTCAAGCCCCGTAAATCCTGAAAATACAACATTTGATCTTC
>CBFQYI010000725.1:0-1721 GCA_965720825.1 uncultured Chryseobacterium sp.
CTGCTTAGAAAAAACAGTACCAATACAAATTATGATTTATTTAATCTTAAGACGCAGCTTCTCATCTCGAAAGAAATTTATATCTCCTATTATATTTCTTATATCCCGCTTGGATTTCTTTTATCTCTGATCCAGATCAATTTTCATTTTGACAGGGAATATAATCTGGCTATTTTCGGGGTCAGTCTTCTGATTACCCTTTTGCTGATCGCTTTTATTATCAAATACTGGATCTATTATATGTACGGAAGATACATTGATGATGTAGTACGTTTGGTAGATGAACTTAATGGAATTGAAGTCGCTCCAAGGTTTGAAAAGAGAAAGACATGGTTTGAACGCTCACAGAAATTTTTTATAAATAAAATGGGTATCAAAGGAAACATACTGAATACCATCATATGGTTTGTATTCATGTATTTTTTTATCATTTTATTTCTGACAATTGTTCTTTTGATCATTATCATCGTAGGAGCGAAACTTGATTTTCTGGATATCGGATCATTGCAAAGGGCTTTAAATAAACTGAATTAGAAATTACGCTATCTTCTGTAAAATTTCTATCTTTAGAAAATTGAGTTGTAAAAAAAATATCACATGGATGATTTTAAAAATCAGGTGTATTCTATAGAAGAATTTCTGGAACTGGTAAAGAGCAAACAGGATAGGAAAGTATCCTTTGATCCGGAATATAATTATGCGGTTTATTCTTCAACAGATGAATTTAAGCCCGAAATGAAAGTTTTTATCGGAGATCCTTTGGATATCGGCGAGCATGATAATGAAATCCTACCTGATTTCGTTTTTCATAACAAGCTTCATTATATGTGTTCTGATGAAAATATTCAGGATGTTGTGGATCTTGCTTTCAGACAGCGTACTGATATTAGTTCTTCTCAGCTTATCACTGCCCTGAACCATTATCTTGAAAAAGATGATTTCTTAGATTTTAAATAATAAAAGAATTAAATACTTGAAATAAATAAGCTGATATCAAAAATATCAGCTTATTGTTTTTTTTGATGTAACATTTTCACTTTTTTTCTACTAACTGATCAGGTCAGAAAAAATTATTTCGACTCATACTATTCTGAGGAAATAGTAAAAAACTTAAAAAACATACAATGAGACCTGGCAGTATTTTTCTGTCAGGTTTTTTTATTTCTTTTGTAAAAATCTGTAACAATTTTTTTAAACGAAAACTAACTCTATAGAGTAACAAGCTATGACCTCATTAGAACAAGAGTTTATCAGTAAAATTGAACAGCATAAAGGAATTCTGTTTAAGATTGCTAAGATGTACATGACTGAAAAGGATGACCGTGATGATCTTTTCCAGGAGATTACCTATCAGCTCTGGAAAGCATTTCCCGGTTTCAGAGGTGAAAGTGAATTTTCTACATGGCTGTACAGAATTGCTTTGAATACCGCTATTATTTTCCTTAAAACAGAAAAGAGAAGAAGCTTTATTGGACATGAAGATTTTTCTAATCAGATTATTGTTCAGGAAGACTATGATGATCGTAAAGAAGAGCGCCTGGCTGAAATGTATAAAGCTATCCATCAGCTTAATTCTATTGACAAGGCTTTTATCTTCTATTATCTGGAAGATTTTTCAGGAAAGCAGATTGCTGAACAGATGGGAATTTCAGAAGGCAACGCAAGAGTGAAAATGAATCGGGCCAAAAATAAACTTAAAGATATCTTAAGCCAAATAAAAA
>CBFQYI010000726.1:0-1718 GCA_965720825.1 uncultured Chryseobacterium sp.
AAAAAAGACCAGCGAAAACATTACTGAAAAGAGTTTTTGAAGAGTACGAAGGCAGAATCGCCATTACAGAATTTACTAAAGAAGCAGAAGCCCTCTACAATATTATGGGTGTTTTTGAATATGTCTTTCCTAAAGAAGGGAAACGCTATTACTTCAGAACCGATGCTGCCAAAATGATTCCTGAAAAGAAACCTGGCACACAATCGCTGAAACCTCTTTTTCAAATCCTGGATACCACAGCGAATGGACTGATCTCAATAAAGAACCTGACAGTATCAAAACCGGATTTCAAATACGAAATTCTGGATCAGATAGACAAAGAAAGTACAGATTTTATTAATGGATTTTCAGCGAGACGTGATGCAGATGAAATCAATACTTTTATCAATCATCCTTGGGTTTTGGAAGGAAAAAAAGATGAAAAATACCTGTTTTCAAGTTTTGCTGAGACTTTTAAATATTTCTGGATCAAAATTTTTGATAAAAATAACAAGCTTAGATCCTGTTTTCTGTTACAGCTCCGTGACGGCTATCTTAAAATCCCTTACCTGTTTGCAGATGGTAATTTAGATGAGGTTGTCCGGTTTTTACAGTATTTCATTGTGATCCATAAAGTAAAAGGTTTTACCTCTTATCAAACCAAATTGAACAAAGAAATTCAACAGTCAAAAGTATTTTCCCCTATCTACGAACGTGATTTCAAACGGGAATATCTGTTTCATCAAAATTTGCTGGAATTACTTCCCGATCATTTTGACCCAAACTATCAGGATGGAGACGGAGATTGTATGATGACGTAATAGAATTATAAATGATGAATGATGAATGATGAATGATTAGCTACACATGATCAATTATCATTTACCACTGATTAAAAAACAAACCGCCCGATAGCATTATCAGGCGGTTTGTTTTTTAATGTCCGAATATATCTTTCAGACTTACTTCTTTAAATGTTCCCATTTTGTTAACAGCTTCCATATCAAGATTCTCTTTTTTACCGATAATGGCGGTATTAAAATGTATTGATTGGACTTCTGTCTGATAAAAATGTTTGATATCTTCAAACTTCAGGCTCTGGATCTGTCCATAGATATCCTTTCTGAAATCATGATAGATATTGAGTTTCTGCAATCTTAAAGTATTGAAGAATATATTATTTCGGGTAACCCTTGTTGAGGCAATCTGTTTCAGTGCTGCATTTCTGGCATTTTCAAACTGAATAGGGACTTCAGGAAGTTCGTTCATCAGTTCATTCAACGTATCTACAGCGATCATCAGTTTGTCAGGCTGTGTTCCGATATAAGTCGTTACATAGTCAGGATGTTTCAGCTCAGAGTTCGCAGCATAAGAAACATAAGCAGAGTAAGCAAGACTTTTACTTTCACGCATCTCCTGGAAAACAATGGAAGATAATCCCCGTCCAAAATATTCATTAAATACATTGATCTTTCCAAAATGAAGTGGATTCACAAGATTTCCTTTTCCGATCTTGCTCATTTCCATTTGAACCATATCATAATTGATGAAATTTACATTTCCTCCAGTGGCAGGCTCTGGATATTGCTTAGCTTCCGGAATCTGAAGACTTTCAGTTTCTATATACTGACCAATATATCCCTTGAAATTCTCAAAGTTTTTACCATAGAAGAATACCTGATATGGATATTTGAAAAGTTTTTTCATTCTGTCAGTGAATACTTCAGAATTGCTGCCTT
>CBFQYI010000727.1:0-1703 GCA_965720825.1 uncultured Chryseobacterium sp.
CCGGTATTTCTACAGAGGATGCAAGACGATTATATCCGAAAGGTCTTATAGAAATTAAACCTTATTTAAGATATACACCGAATCCTGATAAAATAAGATGCACTTCCTAAGGTAACTGGATATAAAGAGAAATTAAAAACACATTTGATTATGAATAAGAAAAAAAATATTTTATTAAGTCTGTTACTATGTGGATTAATAGTCTCATGTAAAAAAGCAGAAAATAGACAAAGTCCATCAAAGACCTCTTTTCATGTAATGACAAAAGAACAACAGGATAAATTAACCGGTGAAGAGGTTCTGAAAGATTTTATGGAGGGAAATAAAAGATTCCAGGATAGACTCGTAACGATAAGAGATCATACAAAGCAGACAAGAACGCTTGTAACTGGTCAGTTTCCTAAAGCTGTGGTTATAAGTTGTTCAGATAATCGCGTTCCTGTGGAGGATATTTTTGATCAGGGTTTGGGAGATATTTTTATTGGAAGTGTAGCCGGGAATTTTGTAGATGAAGACTTATTAGGAAGTATTGAGTTTGCATGTGTAGTATCAGGTGCCAAACTTGTCATGGTAATGGGACATCAACATTGTGGAGCTGTAAAAGGAGCAATTGACAATATTCAGTTGGGTAATATTACAGGGACACTTTATAAAATTAGACCAGCGGTGAATATAAGTCTGGATTTTGCCGGAATGAAAAACTCAAAAAATAATGAGTTTGTAAAGTTCGTAGCTGAAAATAATGTTAGATTAGCACTCAACGATATACGAAAGAAAAGTCCGATCCTTAAGGAAATGGAGGATAATGGAAAGATCAAAATTGTGGGAGCATTTCATAGGCTTACCGATGGAGCATTACAGTTTGTAAAATAAAAATATTCCCTCTAAGACAGGCAAACGGATTTTTTCGGATAATTTATTGGGTGGATTAAGCGTAAAAGTGTCTGAAAATTCTAAGAACTGGTGTAATGCAGGTTTAAACAAACCAATAGAGGAATCAATACTTTGATTTCAGGAGGTTTTTTTATAAACTTTATATAGTAACAAACAATTAATGAGGCTGTCTCAATTTTGAGACAGCCTCACCGTTTTAATAGGGCTTTAGATTCATTTTTACATCTAATAAGAGTAATTTCATTTACAGATTTTTTTGAAAATTGGCTTAGATCATTTTGAACCCAAAGCGACTATTAGGTGTGAAGAAAATATTTATAAAAGTGTTTTTTATAATGGTAAATTTAGGGAAATAGTTAGCATTGTAAGTTGATAATCAGTAGTTATAAAACTACATGGATGACATTTTTAATTGTCTTTCTACTCGTTGTTATTTTGTATAATTAACTATAAATAAGGCTGTTCGTTGAGTTGCTATAGTTAAAGCGTCAATTTCTAAGGTTTCGGCTTCTGTATGAGCACCTTTCCCCCAAGGCCCTAGCCCATCTAATCCCGCTTTTATATAGGGTGAGGCATAAGATATATCAGCTCCACCCCGCAGTTCAGGTGACGCCGCTTTTAATGCTGAGCCTCCCAGATTTTGATTAATAGAACTATATAATGCCAGAAGTTCATCATTAGATTTTGTTGCCTGCATTGGGGGAATGATAGAATTAAAACTTATGCTGCTATTAGTACCTTCTAATGAATGAGTTAAAAATTGCACCATATTCTTCTTTGCTGCTGTCTGTGCCACCTTCATAAAAACT
>CBFQYI010000728.1:0-1701 GCA_965720825.1 uncultured Chryseobacterium sp.
GAAACGCTAACTTCAACATCCTTGATGTACAAACCAACCAGGAAATAGCAGGAGCTACAGGAGTGATCAATATCAAAGACCTGAAAGTTGGAGATGCTGCTCAAACAACAGCAAGCATCGGTGCAGATTACAATATTACCAAAGCATTCAGTATTGATGCCAACTGGGAATATTATGACAAGCTTTATGCTCAGTTCAACCCGATCAACTTCCTTACTGAAGCGGCAAGAGAAAAAGGAATTGTAAAATTGCCAAGCTATCATCTATTTGATGTAGGTGCTTCTTACAAATTTACATTGGATGCGAAAAAATCTTTAACATTGAGAGCGAACGTGTACAACTTATTCAACAAATATTATATTTCTGAATTGAGCTCCAATATTTTTGCTGGTGATAAGATTGCCAATGGTCCGGACGCCGGAAAAACGTATCAGGAAGCTGGCAGAGTGTATCAGGGTGTTGCTGACGGCAATACAGGATTCCTTGGTTTTGGAAGAACCTGGTCTGTTGCAGCCACTTTGAGATTCTAAGATACTATATTTCAATAATGAATCAATTGAATAGGCTGTCCCAACAATGGGACAGCCTATTTTATTCTAATCATAAGCATCAAAAAAAATAAGGTTCTATCTTTTTACAGCTTAAAAATTTTTAGGTTTTTTATGTTGAGCAGCCTGTCTGGCAATTTCATCAATGCGATTTTTTCTGGTTTCGGGTCTTTTAGCAAACACAATCCATTGCAGCAACATTTTTTTCATGGATTTGCTTAAACTCAGAAAATAGGTTTCAGAACCTTCATGCAGTTTAAATGCTTCATTCAGATCTCCAGGAATGGTAAGGTCTTCCACGCTATCCAAAATATTCCACGAGCCATTCTCTTTGGCAATTCGGATCGTTTCAAATCCTGCTTGCTTCATCAGATTATTTTCTATCAGCTTCTGAACCTTATCTTTATTAATTTTTGACCAGGTACTCTTTGGCTTCCGTCTGCTGAATAACTGCATAAAAGAACCTTCGTCAATGGTCTTCCTTGTACTGTCAATCCAGCCAAAACAAAGAGCTTCATCTACCAGATCCGTCCAATACACAATGGGTAAATTTGATTTTCTGGTGTTACAGATAACCCATACAGATTGCTCTATATGATGATTCTCCTCCAGCCATTGCCGCCATTCTGCCTTTGTATTGACATTGAAGGTTTGTTTCTCCGCAATTTTCCCCATAGCTTTTCTTTTATTGATATAAAATTAGAATACTTTAGTGACAATAGTGTGTCAGTATTAAAATTTCAAATAATTAATCATGACATCCCATAATATAAGCCTATTAAAGAAATAAATGATAAATTAGGCAAGATAAATTATTAAAAAATATTCTACCTTTTCAATCGGATATGGACAGAGAAACTATAGATTATATTATCAGATATTTTAGCAAATTAATGACCAAGGATGAAGCATTAGCACTGAATCATCATATGTATACTTTGAAGAGTTCTGAAAGTGGACATATAAGAAAAGTAATGATAGAGCGAGGCTGGATAAATTCTGATCCTGAAGTCATACAACTATTAGAACATGGATATCAAGTTTTTGAACAAAATGTTGTAACCCGGATCATGGCAGAAACTCCTGAAAAAGTTTTTTTCAACAATTGTCCTAAATGCCACAAACTCGCCCGTACTCCACATGCAAAGCAATG
>CBFQYI010000729.1:0-1668 GCA_965720825.1 uncultured Chryseobacterium sp.
GGAACCTTTGCAAATTCAGAATCTTTTGTAGAAAAATTATTGAATTCCGGTTTGCTGTTGTAAAAATATACGTTTGTCGCATTATTGAATTCATCTAAAGTATGTACTGTTTTCAGATTTATATTTTTACCTCCAATAGAAAGTTTTACACCAGATGGTTTTTTAGTGACATTAATCCTAAATTCCGTTATTTTTTCTTTTTCAAACCCCTTAAAGTTACCTTGTGTAGGAGAAATACTTATTGTTGCAGTATTTTTTACAACATTACTTTCTATAAAAGTGCTCACAGATTCTTTTCTCCTGTAATTTTCGGTTACGCCATCGTCATCATATTCTGTAAAACTGGATTTTTCAGAAGGATACACTTCATAAATTCTTAATTTTCCGTTGATTTGACGAACATTATTATTAGCATTTACCATCGGAATAATAGCACCTGGCTTCACAAATAAAGGAAGTTTCCAAAGAGGAGTATCGAAATGATTCAAAATAGTTCCTCCTTCATACGTTTGCCCTGTGAAATAATCAATCCAGTTTCCTTTAGGGAGGTAAATATTATTTCTGATATCATTCCCTTCTTTATCCATTTTTGTGGCTTGATATATAGGAGCTACTAAAAAATAGGGACCATAGAAATACTGATACTGCGTAGATTTCCCGAGGGTATAATCATTAGCCTGTTGTAAGAACATTGCTCTGATGATTGGCAATCCATCTACAGCTTCTTTAGCTACACTATAAGTATAAGGAAGTAAGCTCGACTTTAATTTTAAATAATTCCTGTTGATAGAAGTAACTGGTTCACCTAAAGCCTGAGGATATTTTTCATTGGCTCCCCAGCCATCCATATTGAGTTGCATAGGAGTAAAGGTTTTCCATTGGAAATCTCTGGTATTGATAATCGGATTTTCTCCACCAAAAATGCCATCCATATCCGAAGTGATATTAGGCTGACCAGACAAACCAGAACCTATATAAGTAGGAATATGGAATCTGATGTATTCCCACTCTCCACCAGTTTGATCGCCTGTCCAGATACCTGCATATCGTTGTGAACCCGCCCATCCGTCCAGCGAAATAATAAAAGGGCGACTTCCATTACCATAGCGTGGCATTATTTGAGCCACATCTGAAATACCATTCAGTCCGAATGAGTAGCCAGGACCTACCCAGGCGACATCCGTTTTTAATACTCTTACCCCTGCCTCACCCACTTCTTTTATAATATCTCTCTGTAAAAGGGCAGCGACTCCTTCTTTAGGATGTAAATCTGATTGCGTCCACAATCCTATTTCCACTCCATTTTTTCTGGCATAATCTCCAAATGATTTTAAGTTTGCAACGTTGCCTTCCAATGTTTCTGTTTGTCCATATCCTGCTCCATAACCATCATTTGGTAATATCCATCCTAAAGGCATATCTGCATTTTTATACCGGTCTATAACTGCTCTGGCAGAAAACTGATAATTGTTTTTTTCACCATTTAACGATTCTTTAACTCCGCCATTGTCTTTTTGGCTTTCTTTATATCTTTTTCCGTCTTCAAATGGTATTCCTTTATCATCTTGTTTCCAATAATCCCTGTTGTAGGCATTAAGGTGTCCTTCATAAAAACTAAACTTGGGCAAAAGTACAGGGTTGCCTGTTAACTGGTAAAAATCATTCAAC
>CBFQYI010000730.1:0-1664 GCA_965720825.1 uncultured Chryseobacterium sp.
CAAAATAGTGTTCCAGCCTTCTGTAAAGTTTTCCCGCGAAAAGCCTTCTCCTAAATCTTTGAAATTTTCAATATCATCATGAGTCAGCTTTACCAAAGTTTGTCCGTCCCCGGGTTGCAATTCCCAGGTTACAATGGTTTTCAGTGCTGAAAAATCAGGATAAGACCACGTATGTTTTAATTTTTGATTAGGTATTATTTCTAAAATTTCACCGTGATGATGGTATTTATTGGCTCCTCCAGGTTCATAGAAATTAAATTCTTTTCCTGTCTCCAACACAAAATCCTGGATATCAAAATACCAGGATTTCATTTCATTTTTATCGGTTAATGCTTTCCAGACTTTTTCAGCCGGAGCATTTATTATATACTGAACAGTGATGGGTGTACTCATATTATGGGTTTAATATGTTTAAATGTACACATTTTGTTCTTACTATTTAACCACAAAAGTCACAAAAGTTTTTATCTACTAAATTATTTAAGTTTAAATTTCTACTCGTGAGAAGTACACGTAAGCCTTTAAAATTTCAGAATTTTCCTTTTGTGAACTTTTTATTGCTGCAAGTTCATTTTAACCTTTATCCTTTTGTGACTTTTGTGGTTTATTTTTTAATTACCCATGTGAAAAACCTGTGATCTTGGCTTCATCAAAATCCAGCTGCATTTCAATGGTCCTCATCACATGATCATCAAATATCTTTTCTCTTTTCATTCTGTGCAGTTCGTTTCTCTGTGCCTGAATGATTTGTCGTAAAACATCTTTATTTTCATTGATAGCAGTTACATAATCTCCTGTGGAAGCCATACACTGTGCTTTGTCTGCCATCAGCATCATTTCATTTTCCAACTTGTGCTTTTGGTGACGTACCAAGCTGTTCGTTACAGCTAATTCAGAAAAGTCATTATCCAGTTTGTGCAAAGCTGTTTCCTTCAGTTTACGCATCAGGATTACCTCCTGTTTTTCTTCCGGCAATTCACTTCCGGCATCCTGAATATTCAATAATTTCAAGATTGGACTCAGCAATAAACCTTGCCCTACCAGCGTAATCAATATGATAACGAAAGTGACAAATAAAATAATATTCCTGTGCGGGAACGCTTCGCCGTTCGGTAAAAAAGCAGGAATTGACAAAGCTGCAGCCAATGAAACCACTCCTCTCATTGCTGCAAAACTGATGATAAAAGGCTCTCTCCAATCGGGTTTGGGAACTTTTAATCTTAATTCTTTAGAGCAGACTCTTGGAAAATACATTAATGCATAACTATACAAAATTCTTGTTCCGATAATAGCTCCGCCAATCACTACACTGTAGAAAATACCTTCTGAAATAGTATATTCTTTCATTCCTTCCACTACAATCGGAAGTTCCAGACCAATCAGGATAAAGATGATGGTATTCATCAGGAATATCAAAACACTCCACACATTTCCGGACTGGATCCTGGAAGTATGACTTAAATAGCAATGTGAATTATAGGACATCAGCAAACCTCCGGCAACCACTGCCAGTACTCCAGAAAAATGGAAATGCTCTGCTCCCACATACATAATGTAAGGAACGATAAGGGTAATAATGGTATCTATATTAGAATTGGTAGGAATAATCCTCAATAAAGCTCCAAACAGAAACCCAACCGCCACTCCTACTGCAATCCCTCCAA
>CBFQYI010000731.1:0-1646 GCA_965720825.1 uncultured Chryseobacterium sp.
TGGTTTTTATTAAATTTGCCAAATTATACATACAAAACGACATTATTTAATGTGGTCTGATTGAAAAAACGGAAAACCACTTTGTAGATTCTATAGAAAAAGAAGCTTATGTGTGGTGCGAAAAAAACTGGAAACACGATGATTATGAACACAGGCATAACCGTGCCCAGCTTACATTTGTGGAAGAAGGTTATCAGTATTTTCATATTGACAGGAAAATTTATCTTGTCCCACAACATCATGTCATCTGGATTCCTTCAGAAAAAGCCCACAAGATTACCTCAGAGGCACAAACCGTTAATCTGATGGTATTTCTTTTCAAATCTGTTTTTGAAGATGAATTTTATCAGAATGTTCAGGTATTTGCCGTTCCACCTGTTTTGAAAGAAATGCTTTTGTATGCCTCAAAATGGAACCAATCTCTCGATGAAAATGAAGAACAGGATATCTTCTTTAAGGCTATTTTAAAGAGTCTTCCTAATTTCTGCAGGGAGAGCAGCGGCCTGGAAATTCCTGTACCCACTGATACCCGACTCATTCCTGTATGCCATGATATCAACTCTAATTTTAAATATAATCTGGATATTGATTCCTTAGCCGAAAAAGCGCAAATGTCTGTGAGAAGTCTCCAGAGAATTTTTAAAAATGAAACAGGAATTACCTTACAAAAATACCTGCAGCTAACGAGAATTTTAAAAAGCATCGAATTGATAGATACCAAACAATATACCTTGAGTGAAGTAGCTTATAAAGTAGGATATCAAAGTCTTTCAGCATTTACATCATCTTATTTTGCGATTATGCAGAGAAAACCAAAGGTGAGTAAAAATTAATTTTTTTGTGTAGCTTTTCATCTAATTCCAATACTTATTTTAGAATTAATACTCTATTGAGTTCACTTTTAAAGCATCCCAGAATAAATTCTGTATAGTATAGCTGAGCATTCAAAGCTTGAGTTTTAGGGTGTAGTTCAAGTTTTTTTGTAAGAATAATTTCTCCTTTATAGGAAAATGAAAAATAAGCGAAGACCTTGTAACCGGAATTAATAATTGGGGTGCAGTAACCGGTTGTAGAAATAGACCAATCCGATTCAAAAAGCTTTGCCACATTGAGTGCCATAGCCTGAGAAATAGCTTCCGCCGCTCCGTCATGATCATCAGGTCCTGGTCTACATACCTTAAGAAGCCTTACTTTTTCCGGCAGTGTATAAGTTGTCATACCCCCTTTGTAGAATAAAGGAGCATCCGGCATCTGTGAGAAAGCAAGCTGCAGACAACCGGAAGTAACACTTTCAGCGATGGAGACAGATTCATCAGCAGCTACAAGAAACTGACTTATATAATTGAGAAGGTTCTGTTGAAATTCCATAATATCTTATTTTGTGAGGTTGATTTAAAATGGTCATAAAAGAGACTAAAAAGCTGCTGGACAAATGAATACAGCAGCTTTCATGATTAAGTATTGTGAATGGTGTGAAGGTGTTTTTTATATCTTAATTAAAATGTAAAAGCATTTTCAACAAGATTGTCTAAAACTTATTCTGTTTTGTTTTTCTCAAGAATATCAAGAAACCTATTGATATATTCTTCTTCTTTCAAAACCTTATAGTAAGCTGTTTTTGCATATAAAGTGAAAGAAGGTGATTC
>CBFQYI010000732.1:0-1645 GCA_965720825.1 uncultured Chryseobacterium sp.
CCCTTTCTATCATCCTTACAAACTGTACAGTTTGGGTCAGCAGGTTTTATCAACAACTGAGAAACTTTTCCATAGTATTTCCCATCTGATTTTTTATATACTTCAACAATAGATTTTGCCTGTTTTGTCTCATCATCTATCGTTTTCCACTTACCTTCTATCTGTGCAAATGTAAGGACACCACATAAAGAAAGTGCGAACGTTAACAATATTTTTTTCATATTTTTTATAGTTTTAATTTTAATACAATATTCTTATCTATAGTATTGATAAAAATATAAATTAATTTTCAACAAACAAAAACTTTTATTATACAAAGCATAAAAAGACAAAGAAAAATAAGAAAGCCAATCCAAAGTCTCCTCTTTCTCCTTAATAAAGTTTTCTGTTAATCACCCTATCCATATAATCCTGATACCAGGCCTTTGCAGTCTTCTTTCCTTGTTCTATTTCAGGGTTTTTAGCTTCATTCATGATATTTTTTTCAAGGCTCAGATCAGATTTATCATAAACTCCGATGATTTCTTTCCCATCAAAGCGGTAAATATAATTTCCGATCATAAACTGATCTGTACTTCCATCTGAGTTGACGACAATGAAAGGATACTTTTTATCACTCACCAAGCTTCTTCCCCAGCTTCTGATAGGTTTATTATAGCCAATAAGATCAGCCAGTGTAGGATAAATATCTGCCTGTTGTGCTATTTCCTGACTTACTCCTTTTAACTGATAGGCAGGATTCGGAGAGTAGAAAACCAATGGAACAGCATAGCGGTTCATTGCTCTCTCATATTCCGGATAATAGACCTGATTGGTATGATCTCCCGTGAAAACAAAGATGGTATTGTTGTACCAAGGTTGCTTTTTAGCTGTTTCAAAATATTGTTTGATTGCATAATCCGTATACTGCATCGGCTCATGGATTTCAATTTTTCCTTTTTTAAATTTCCCGTTATATTTTTCAGGGATTTTAAAAGGATGATGGGATGAAGCGGTAAATACAGTAGTCATAAAAGGTTGTTTCTTTCCTACATTTTTAGCAAAATATTGAAGGAAAGGTTCATCCCATATTGCCCACATTCCGTCAAAATCTTCATCATGATTGTATTCTGTTTTCCCGAAATAATGTTTAAATCCTAAGATATTTCCGAATCCAAGGAATCCCATAGAACCATTTGGGGCACCATGATAAAAAGAAGTATCGTATCCAAGGTCATTACACACAGAAACAATAGACTGAATTTTCTGGTTGGAATAAGGTGATCCTGTAAAAGCATCAGTAAGACTCGGAATTCCTGCCAGTACACTGCTCATCCCGTGAATAGACTGTCTTCCGTTCGCAAAAGTATTCGGAAAAATAAGACTTTGCCCAGCCAGACTATCCATAAACGGAGTGTAAGAAACGTAATCCTTGATATTTTTATCTTTATTGAAAGCCCCCGAATATTCTCTTCCGAAAGATTCTACAATGAAAATAACAATATTGGGGCGGTTCTCCAATTTTCTGTCGTATACTTTATAAGGCTGTACATAATCTTCAATATATTTTTCATCTACAAAATGAACTTCCTTAAAATTATTGGTATTTAAAGTCCTGAAAAAAGAGAATGTACTATTGAGCACCATATTTCCCTGAAGCGGATTT
>CBFQYI010000733.1:0-1630 GCA_965720825.1 uncultured Chryseobacterium sp.
CATAGAGATATGACTTTATATGATGGATATTACGTAGGTCCAAATACCGAAAATAAATTCTATAATTATAAAGCTTATTCTTCGAATTATAGAGATCAAGCTTCCACAGACGTAAATATTCGTTATTTGAGATATGCTGAAGTACTATTAATAAGAGCTGAAGCAATGAACGAACTGGGACAAACATCTGCGGCTATTCCTTTCCTGAATCAGGTAAGAAACAGAGCTAACATCGGAGGTACCCCTGCTTCTTCTCAGGCAGATGTAAGATTAGATATCTGGAAACAGAGAAGATTGGAGCTTGCTTTTGAGCATGACAGATGGTTTGATCTTGTAAGAACAGGACAAGCACAAGCAGCGATGGCTGCTGATGGTGGAAAAAAATTCATCGTTGGAAAACATGAATTATTCCCACTTCCGCAGGACTTCATAATGGAAGCCGGTGGATTGTCTGCTCAAAACCCTGGCTATTAAAATAAACCATAAACATTAGAGGAGAATGAAAGTTCTCCTCTTCTTTTAGTAATAAACCCTATAAAAAGAGATCTCATGAAAAGGAACGTATTATCAATGGCTATCACCTCTTTATTCTTTGTGTATTCCTGTAAAAATGCTCCCGTTGCCAAATTGGAAGCTGGAAAAACTGAAGCGGTAAAAAGCAATATCACGGATGAACAACTGATGGACAGAGTACAGAAAGATGCTTTAAAGTACTTCTGGGATTACGCAGAACCCAACTCGATGCTGGGAAGAGAGCGTTACCATGAAGATAATATCTATCCGGATAATGATAAACACGTGATCACTACAGGAGGCTCAGGATTTGGGTTGGCAACTATTCTGGTAGGCGTAGAAAGAGGATTTGTTCCAAGAAAAGAAGCGGTGAAAAGACTTACTCATATCATGGATTTTCTGGCAAAAGCAGATCGTCACAAAGGAGCATGGTCTCATTGGATTAATGGAGAAACCGGAAAAACAGTTCCTTTCGGAAAAAAAGATAATGGCGGAGATCTTGTAGAAACAGCATTTCTTACCTCAGGAATACTTATGATCCGTGAATATTTTAAAAACGGAAATACAGAAGAAAAAGCCCTTGCCGCAAAATGTGATGAGTTATGGAAAGGAATTCAATGGAACTGGTATACAAAAGGAGGTCAGAAAGTTCTTTACTGGCACTGGTCACCGGATTACCAATGGGAAATGAATTTTCCTCTGGAAGGATATAATGAATGTCTGATCACTTATATTTTAGCCGCATCTTCACCTACTTATTCCATTGATGCAGAAACCTATTATAAAGGCTGGACCAGAAATGGAACTTACCTTACAGACAAAACGAAATACGGATTACCTCTGTACGTAAAACATAATTATGCCGAAGAATATGGCGGACCGCTTTTCTGGGCACAATATTCATATATCGGTCTTGATCCGACTGGATTATCCGATAAACTTGTCAAAAATTACTTTGACATCAATAAAAATCAAACCCTCATCGATTACAAATACTGTGTTGAAAATCCAAAACAATGGAAAGGTTACGGGCCAAACTATTGGGGATTGACAGCAGGTTATACCAGAAATGAGGATGGAAGCACAGGCTATACCGCCCATATGCCAGGCAACGATA
>CBFQYI010000734.1:0-1629 GCA_965720825.1 uncultured Chryseobacterium sp.
GATCCATTTGAAGGATGTTGCGAAACTTTTCAATATTATAAGTACAAGACGTAAAAACAACAGAAGATAACTGCCTGGGGAAATAAAATCCTCAATTTCTTGAGGATTTTATTGGGGCATTTCAGATCATGATCTAGCAAATGTACCTAAGTGTTTCTCTGATAATTTCTCCTGTTTTTGGTTCTACATCAAAAATTTTACTTGTGCTATAACTTGGAAATCTTACCCATTGGATTCCTTTTTCATTAAAACCACTTGCCCCATTGGTATCAAAACTGTCCAGATTCCCTGGTATTGCAGGAGTTACACCATCACTCAGATAAATAAAACTTCCTGCTTGCGGAATTGGCGTGGTTAAATTCAGTTCTTTAGTCCATCGGCTTACTGACTGGCAAATACTTTCTCCTACATACTTAGGATCTACCGGCGACTCAAACCCTGCTGCTGATATACAGCAAGCATCTTTAACAGAATAGGGAGCATCCTGAATTTTCCAATCTCCTGATTGAAACTCAACGGGAGAATACCAGTCCGAGACCCCGCCAGATAAACAATATTTCCTTGCTCTTATGTATAAAATAATCCCCTTACCAATCTTTAGAGCATTCATATCAACATATTCAGGCCAGGCATACACAAGGCCTACCTTTGAATAAATAATTTTTTTAAATTCAGGGTCTAATGCTATCTGGTATTCCAGTGTTGCAAGGTCTGTATTATCTCCTGCAAAATACACTTCTATCTGACCATTTTCCTGCACACGAACCCCATCAATAGATGGAACTTTACAGGTTGAAGGACTACATTTTCCTATTGTAAAAGAACTTGTTCTTTCATCACTTACATTCCCTAATCCTAATTTTACCGTCAAATCATAATTGCCCGGAGTTTGAATAATGGGAAGTTCTACCATTTGATTACTTACAACAGGTAACGGTATCTGATATTCCACAGGCAAATGACCCGGGGTTTGGTATTTCGCAGTTGCGGTTTGTACTGACGAGGAAGAAGTATAATCTATCTTAAATGAAATTTTACATTCTGCTGCTGCCATTATATTGTATTTTAATTGTTATTATTATGTTTTACTAATGTATAAGGGGTGATTGGAAGCTATAGAATTGCTTGTTCACCCCTTTACTGTGTACTACAGAATCTGCATCCGGATTCATCTCATTCATGATCCGATACAAGACTGTGATTATTCTTGTACAAATGCAGTTACTTCCGTGGAACCAAACGCATCACTATAAGGATCAAAAGCCATAAATCGGAATTTATAAGTCCCCAAAGCTAAATTGGCAACTGTCAAAGCCCTGGTATTTGCATCTATAAGCACTGCTCCGGCTGGTCCGCTTATTTGGTGCCATGAATAAATAAGTTTTGAAGGATCACCATCATCCACCGTTCCATTGAATATACCTGTTCCTTTTAACGTAAAAGACAGCTCATACTGGTGGAATTTATCCCCGTGTGCTTCAGCTGTAACAACAGGCAGAGCAATTTCGCAACACTGTACACCAACTCCTGAGAAGTCAATATTACTTATTGCAATATAAGGAGGCTTGTACCAATTGGTTAGCCTGATGGTCTGTGTACATTCTCCATTGCTCACGGTTACCATTATTG
>CBFQYI010000735.1:0-1598 GCA_965720825.1 uncultured Chryseobacterium sp.
CCTCATCCAGCCATTGTTTCAAAAGCGGCGGACTGCTGAACCAGTAAAATGGAAACTGAAATACAATTTTTTCATAAGATTCCATCAATTTTTGCTCTTCAGCTACATTGATTTTTCCATCAGGGTAAGCTTCATACAATTGATGAACAGTATATTTTTCAGGGTATTTTTTTAACTCGTCAATCCATTTTTTATTGATTACAGATTTTTCAATATCAGGATGCGTCACAATCACTAATGTTTTCATTATGTTTAAATTTCTATTACAAAATTACAATACGTAACTTACATTTCGTACATTAGCAACCTATTGTATGGTACTATAAAAAATGTAAGTAATGACTAAAATAAAGGAAACCTCTACCAATTTTGCCAATAAGCAGGCACTTGCTGATGAATGTCCGGAAATCTATGCTTCCAACACTATCGGAGGGCAATGGGCATTGGCCATCTGTTGTTATCTGATCAACGGGAAAATGAGATTCGGGGAGCTTAGAAAGAAGCTTCAGAATATTACTGAACGTATGCTAACGCTTCAACTTCGAAGACTGGAAGAAGATAAGATCATTACCAGAACCGTATATGCAGAAGTTCCGCCAAGGGTAGAATATGAACTTACAGAAATTGGTTATAAACTGAAACCCATTATTCTTGAATTTGAAAAATGGGGAAATGAACATAAAGAACTAATGAAACAAGCATCAAAAGATAATTGAAAAAAAGAGATTCCTACAGAATGACACAGTTCGTGCGTAATGTCAAACACTTCTATCTGTTATTCCGCAGGAATCCAAATATATTATTTCACTGTTTTTTTCTTCCACAAAGGCTTTTGTGCTAATACTTTTGAGTGAATCGGACAGGTTTCATGATGAGCTCCCTTCAGGTATCCGGTGCTCATAAGAAATTCATTAACAATCTCTCCCCCTGTGAATTTGAATGTTTTTTTGAATAGCTTCATCCATTCTTGCAAAGTCATTGGATGATGATGCTCCAGCCATTTTTCAAAAGAACCAAATTCCTTTTGCAGTGCAATGATTGTTTTAGCATTTTCAATGGCAGCATTTACTTTTAGCTTATTCCTGATAATTCCGGGATCATTTAACAATCTTTCACGGTCTTCTTCTGTATAACCTGCTATTTTCTGAATATCAAATTGGTCATAAGCTTTTCTGAAACTGTCTTCTTTTTTCAGAACCGTTTCCCAGCTTAGTCCTGCCTGATTGATTTCAAGAATGAGTCTTCCAAACAATTCATTATCATCATGAATAGGAAACCCATAATAATTGTCATGATAATTTTTGTGCAGTTCTTTTCTGCTTTCAGGCTGCATTCCTTCTATTGCTAAACAATAACTCATTACAATATATTTTTTATTTTTTTTAAACTCCAGGGTGTAAAGATAAACCGGAACTGTGACAACTGTCCGTCAGTAGTGATTTCAATCTTTAAATTTAATCATAATTCCATTTATTTTATCTTCTTGTACTCAGAGAATATTCTGTAGTTTAGAGAACTCAAAAGCGATATCATGAAATTACTGTTTTCTATTGTCTTTATTATATGTTCTATTGTCATCAATGCCCAAAATTTATATT
>CBFQYI010000736.1:0-1595 GCA_965720825.1 uncultured Chryseobacterium sp.
AATAGAACAGGATGTAATCAGTCTTGGAGAAGAGAAAGATCAACTTTATCTTGATTTGCTGAAGTCTAAACTGAATCCTCATTTTTTGTTGAATACCCTTAATAATATATATGCCAATAGTTTTACCCATTCAGAGAAGACATCGGATTCTATTTTGCAGTTGAGCAAACTTCTGAAATATATTATTTATGACAGTGGAAAAGAAAAAGTAACGGTTTCTCAGGAGTTTTCTTCCTTGAAAGCGCTTGCTGCATTGTATCAGCTTAAATATAATAACCAGCTTGATATTGTGATGGATATTGAAGATCAGGAAGAATTTGACATTGCTGAAATTCCCTCTGCTATACTTCTTACTTTATTTGAAAATGCTTTAAAACATTCAGCAATTGGAGAAGATGCTCACGCTTTTATAAAATTATTCTGTCATATTGAGCGCTCTGAATTGTATTTTGAAATTATAAATTCTGTCGGGAAAGATAGAACTCTTGTAACTGAATCTGATTATCACGGATTGGGTAATGAAGCAATTATTCATATATTGGAAAAATTTTATCCTGATCAGTATGAATTTTATTCCGGGCCGAAAGAAAATGATCAATATAAAATTGCTTTAACAATTACTATCAATGGCTAACCTGACTATCGTTAATGTAGATGATGAATATCCTGCATTGCAGCTTGTAAAACAATATTGTGAACAGCTTGAAGAGGTTGAACTGCTGGCTTCATTTCAGAAACCGGAAGAAGCATTGGCATTTCTGAAAGCCAATAAAGTAGATCTGGTTGTTTTCGATATCAATATGCCTGGCATCAATGGGGTAGAGCTTTTGCAGCAACTTCCTGATCCGCCGCTGTGTATTTTTCTTACGCTGGAAACAAAATATGCAGTGAAAGCCTTTGAGTTGGATGTTGTTCATTACCTTATCAAACCTGTGGATTTTGAAACATTTAAAAAAGCAGTCAATAAAGCCAGGGATTTTGTTCAGTTTAAAAGCTCAGCCAGCAGTCAGCAGCAGGAAGACTTTATTATGTTCAAATCCAATTATGTGATGAATAAAGTTTTCCTTAAAGATATTCTTTGGATACAGGGATTCGGAGAGTATATTGTCCTGATGACGCCTTTGAAAAAGTATATGATTTTGGAAAGAATGTCCAATTTTGAGGAGAAGTTTCAGCATTTCGGGTTTATCAGAATTCACAAGTCTTATATTGTATTATCAGAACATATCAATTCGTATAATTCCAGCCATGTATTTTTGAAAAATGGTGATGAGCTTCCTTTGGGGAGAACCTATAAAAAGAATGTAAAAGAACATTTAAGTTAAAAATTAAAGCCGGAAATTTCCGGCTTATTCAAAATTGTTATCAAGTGGCTGAACTATGGGCAATATTGTCCTGGTCCGATCCACAGGATACATTGTCCTTTGTAATTGTACTCACAGCAAATACGTCCTGCTGCTCCGCCATTGATTGATTTCTGAGCATCTCTGCTTAATAACTTAGCGTTTTTCATAGTTAATAATATTTTGTTTGTACGTTCCTGAGCATTTAAAGTCAATCAGGATTTTGACATTTGGTGTAAAAGAAGTGAATCA
>CBFQYI010000737.1:0-1586 GCA_965720825.1 uncultured Chryseobacterium sp.
TTTCACGCCCTCTTTTTCTGCAGAATGTGCTCCAAATTTACCATACAGCTTATAATGCCTGCCTTCTTTGAAAAGGTACACATCATGATCGGTGAAAAGCGTGTAGGTCTTAACAGAATTCATCAAGATCGGTTTGTATTTATATTTTCCCTGAAACTACGAAAAATACTGACAATAGCGATGAATTATTCATCAAATAATTGTCAATATCATTTCATGTTTTGTCTATCTATCAAATATATCATTTTTTACCTCACATTTTTATGATTTCAAAACAATCTTTTTTTATAAATTTAGCATCAATATTTTATTAAACACAACGATGAGGTTTGAACTTTATACAGCAGAAAAAGACGACAGACCGGTATTTATTACCGGAAATTTCAATAGCTGGAATCCTAAAGATTATAATTTCCAGCTTAAACAACTTGATGAATCCAATTATTATATAGAAATTGAAGATCAGGCACTTCCTGATGATATTGAATACAAATTCACAAAGGGAGGCTGGGAAAATGTAGAACTGGATCAGTATGGAAACATAACGCCCAACCGGAAAATCAATAAGGCTGTAGGTAAAACTTCAGATTCTGTAGAAAAATGGAGATTAAACTGGGGACCGTTCAAAGAAGAATATTATCCTATAGCAGAAGTTATTTCCGAAAATTTTTACATTCCGCAGCTGGATCGTTACCGCAAAGTCTGGGCTCTTCTTCCCTACGATTATCACACAACCGATAAACGATATCCGGTTTTATACCTTCAAGATGCACAGAATTTATTTAATGAAGGAAGTGGTTTCGGGAACTGGGAGATTGACAAAAAGCTGTCTATCCTTGCAGAATACGGACGGGGTGATCTTATCATCATAGCAATAGAACATGGCAGTGAAGAAAGAATCAAAGAATATATTTTTGATAATGATCATGTAGCCAACGGTTCTGAAGGAAAAAAATACATCCGCTTTATTGCAGATACTTTAAAACCTTTTGTAGATGAAAATTACAGGACTAAAAAAGACCGTGACAATACGGGAATCGGGGGCAGTTCATTGGGAGCACTGATCAGTATATACAGCGGATTTCTTTATCCTGAAGTATACTCCAAATTATTGATCTTCTCACCTTCTCTTTGGGTAGAACCAAATAACAATTTCCCGATGATGAATTTCAGAGTTCCTTTTAAAACAAAAATCTATCTCTACGGCGGAGGTCAGGAAGGTTCAAAAATGGTCAAAAGAATTCATATTTTTGAAGAATATCTGAAGCGATGGGAAGAGAAAAAACTTTTTGATTTTGAATTTAAAACCAACATCAATCCTGAAGGCACACACAATGAGTTTTACTGGTCTCAGGAGTTTCCAAGGGCTATTGAATGGCTCTTCTATGATAATACAGAAAATCCTGTAGAAGTAAAACCACAACAACAAAGCATTAAAAACTAAACATATAAAATTATTGAAAGATATTTCTCTCCATTACTGTCCGATAAAAAGTATAAATACATTGAAAATATCAATATTTACGGCATGAATTAACAGGTCGCTCCTCTGGAGCTATAATTTTAAAACGAATACATCCTATTAA
>CBFQYI010000738.1:0-1580 GCA_965720825.1 uncultured Chryseobacterium sp.
AGAAAAACTGGCAATCAATACACAGCCAATCCCTACTAAATATCTTGTGGAACTTCCTGTTCTTACTAAGTCTTCAGATCATGTATATCAACCGATCGTTTCAGAAAATCAGGTAGTAAGAGAGAAAAATAACGTTATATACGAAGATAAAAAAGTAAATTATATTTCTTCCGGCCAACGAAAAGATACCAATACAGTTAAGAGTATTGAAGAAGTTGTAATGGTTGGTTATGGACAAAGGAAGGTAGTAAATTCTGTTACAGCATCCAGTACCGTTACAAGCTCTGTCAGTAATTTGCCTCAGCCCACTACTTATTCTTCATTGCGGGGGACGGTTGCAGGAATTCAAATTAATGGATCAGGAAATCAGGCTAATAACATCGGTCCCGGGTATATTAATAACAATCAGCTGATGATCAGAGGAGCAGCTTCTATAAAACCAGAAAATCAGGCTTTGTTTGTTGTAAATGGAATAGTGACAAAAGATGAGGATTTCAGAAAATTAGATCCTGACAAAATTGAAAGTATTAATGTTTTAAAAGGTATTTCTGCTACAACAATTTATGGAAGTAAAGCAGCAAATGGTGTGATTGTAGTAACCACGAAAAATCCATCAAAAAGGGAAAGGAAAAAATTGAAAAAGCTGCAGGAAAAAATCAATAAACAACAGCCGATTACACAGGTTGCCCCCAATAATGAAAGTTATGATGCTTTTGTTGAAAATCCTTTTGAACTGACGCGCAACCAGCCGTTATCCACCTTTTCTATTGATGTAGATAATGCGTCGTATTCCAATGTCAGAAGAATGATCAATAGTGGTCAGGCAGTCGATAAAAATGCTGTAAGAATTGAAGAAATGGTTAATTATTTCAAATATGATTATCCTCAGCCTGAAAATGGAGAACCTTTTTCGATCAATACAGAATACAACGATTCACCATGGAATCCTAAACATACATTACTTAAAATAGGACTTCAGGGAAAAAATCTTCCCATGGACAAACTGCCTGCATCCAACCTTGTGTTTCTTATTGATGTTTCAGGCTCAATGAATGAGGAAAATAAATTACCATTATTAAAATCTTCCTTTAAAGTGCTGCTGAATCAGCTCAGACCAAAAGATAAAGTAGGAATTGTAGTCTATGCAGGAAGTGCAGGAATGGTTTTGCCTCCTACCTCAGCAGGAGAGAAAGATAAAATTATTGAGGCTTTGGATCGTCTTCAGGCCGGAGGAAGTACAGCCGGAGGAGCAGCAATTGAGCTTGCCTATCAACTGGCGCAGGAAAGCTTTGTAAAAGATGGAAATAACCGTGTTATTATTGCAACCGACGGAGACTTCAATGTAGGAATGTCTTCCACCTCAGACCTTAAAACACTGATTGAAGATAAAAGAAAATCAGGAGTTTTTCTTACTTGTTTAGGTTTTGGAATGGGCAATTATAAAGATAATACACTGGAAACCCTTGCCGATAAAGGAAATGGAAATTACGCCTATATTGATAATATGCAGGAAGCGAATAAATTCCTGGGAAAAGAGTTTGCAGGAAGCATGTATGCTATTGCCAAAGATGTAAAAATCC
>CBFQYI010000739.1:0-1568 GCA_965720825.1 uncultured Chryseobacterium sp.
TAAGCTTTACAGCATCCTCCTTGGTTGGGTCATACTGTATAGATTTTGCAATGTGTTCTTTTGCTTTATTAGGATCAGTTTGCTGTTCTGTAAAGGCAAGATAGAAATAAGCGTATGCCAGATTCTTTTTATTTTGCTCTACTTCTTCAGGTTTTACTGTTGCAATATACTTTTCGTAAGCAATTTTTGCATTGGCATCATCTTTTGCAGACTGATAGGCGTAGGCCTGACTGTAATAAGATGGAGCCCAGTCTGGTAATAAAACAGATATTTTCTTCCAGGTATCAATGGCATTGGGCCAGTCTGAAGCTTCCTGATAAGCATTAGCCAGTTTTGCTAATGATTCTGCATCTTTTGGATTGGCTGCGATCTGTTTTTTAAGACCTTCAATAGTTGGATTAGTGGTTTGACTCGTTGATGCCGAAGTTTCCGGCTGAGTCGTTTGTGCGTTTACAAGACTTACACTTCCTGCTAGTATTAATCCTAAAAATAGGCTTCTACTATTAATTTTACTCATTTTCATAATCTTATATTTTAAATTCGAAATCTAAAATTCAATAATAATTCCACAAAATCTTAAATTTTAGAGGCTTTAAGTTTTTTTAGAAAATATTAACGAGAAATAGGATTTTTTTAGTTTAATTTTTGATTCGTTCATCTTTGAAGCTATCTTTGTGACTCATTTTTTTATTAATACCTATAATTTCATCATATGAACATTATATTAGCTTCAACATCCACGCTTTTTGGTGGAGAATATCTGGAATACTTAAGAGAAGAATTAATTCAATTATACAAGGGAATCGACGAAATTGTGTTTATCCCTTTCGCAAGACCGGGCGGGATTTCCCATGATGACTATACTGCTAAAGCACGTTCTTTCTTTGAAACTATCCATATAAAAGTAAAAGGCCTTCATGAATTTGAAGATAAAAAGGAAGCCATTCATCAGGCAAAAGGGTTTTTTACCGGAGGCGGAAATACTTTTTTATTGGTTAAAACATTACATGAAGAAGGACTGATGTCTGTTCTGAAAGAAAATGTATCTGGAGGAAAAGCTTATCTTGGATGCAGTGCAGGAAGTAATATCGGAGGTCAGAATATGAAAACGACGAATGATATGCCGATTGTATACCCGCCAAGTTTCGACTGTATGGGATTAGTTCCTTTCAATATCAATCCACATTATCTTGACCCTAATCCGGATTTGAAACATAATGGAGAAACCAGAGAAACCCGTATTCAGGAATTTCTTACCCAAAATGATATCAAAGTGGTTGGTTTAAGAGAAGGAAACTGGATCAGAAGAACAAATGATTCCATTACTGTAGAAGGAAGTGAACTGACAAGAATTTTTGAAAAAGGGAAAGAACCTTACGAGATAGAATCAGGAAGCAGCCTTTAATGAACAAAGAAGAAATCAATCTTTTCATAGAACGCAATCTCACTAATTTTTCAGTGAACAGTACCGGATGGGATAAACTTATCCGGAATTTGTTGTTTGAGTTTGCCGTTGCAGGATGGAATATGGATCATCGTGTCTTTGGAAAAGAAAAGTTTGGAGAATT
>CBFQYI010000740.1:0-1567 GCA_965720825.1 uncultured Chryseobacterium sp.
GTTTTAGCGCCTAAAATCTCCGGAAGAAGGCAGTTCCAAAGCATCATGACAATCCATGTAACGGCAGCTAAAATTAATGGCGGGCATAGCAATAAAAAAAACCAACCCTTTTTGTGTTTATGATTCATAATTTCTTTTTCTAACTTTTTAAATCTTCGTATAACTTTCTCACTCTGTTTCTTAAATGCTTCACAGCATAGTTTTTTCTACTGATGATGGTTTTGATGTTTTCTCCCTGTTCATCGGCGATCTCCTGGAGGGTTTTGTCATTCAGTTCATTTTCTACGTAGACCAGCCTTTGTTTTTCGGGAAGTTCATCAAGCGCTTCAAACAGCTTTTTCCAGATCTCATCCTGAAACATCTTCACTTCAGGGCCAGCACTTTCATCCATCAAAAGGATATCCTTGATAGAAAAACTGCCGTCTTCATCTTCATATACGAAATCTTCAAGATTTTCTGTTTTCTTTTTTCGGTAACGGTCTGTAATTTTATTTGCCGTCACCCTGTACAGCCAGCCCCCAACGTTTACGATCTCCGAGAGATTCGTAAGGCTACTGAACTGATACCACACTTCCTGCAGAATATCTTCCGCATCCTCCGTGTTTTTCACTTTCGGACGAATATAGGACATCAGCTTCCCTCCGTAGTTGGAAACGGTCTGTGAGATGATGTTTTCTTTCTCCTTCTGTGGCATTGTTATTTTTTCGACAACCTCCATATGGTTATGACGGCTATCCTTTTGGTTTTACTTTAATAAATTTAAAATATTTTTCTTAAAAATCAATTTTTCTTTTATTCATCAATGTTTTTATATCATAAATTTTCAACAACTTACGAATAAATTATTTTTCAGAAGCTTTTCCCGCTATCCGCTCATACTCCTCACGCCACACGATCCCACACCCTTACCCTCCGACTCTCCCACTCATGTTCCGGGGTAACCGCTGCTATCGGGGCTAGGATTATCAATGATGAATGATAAAATAATGTTCTTTTTTTGTTGGAAATCGCAAAGACGCAAGAATATTTCGACTTCGTTCCATACGAGATTTTCAGCAAGCGATCTATTATTATTTTTCTCGCAGATCATGCAGATTGCGCAGATTTTTTTCATGATCATCTGCTTCATTTGCAAAATCAGCGAGAGGATTTAAAAATATGCAGTGTTCAATTTTATCGGAGATATAATCTTTGCGCCTTAAAATGTACAGCTTGTTGTAAAAAGACTTGGCGTCTTTGCGTTTTTCCAATCATCAAAGTATAAGCATATTGAGATTGCTTCGCTTTGCTCGCAATGACATTAGCCATAAAAAAAACGGAAGACCTAAGTCTTCCGTTCAAATGCTATTTAATTAATAGTTTATTTATTAAAATTTTCTGCAAAGAATCCCAGCATCGATTTATAAAGTTCAATTCTGTTCAGTTCTTTTCCAAATCCGTGCCCTTCATCGTATTTTACAAGATAAGGAACTTCAAATCCTTTGGCGCGCATCGCTTTTACAATCTGATCAGATTCATTGATGTTAACCCTTGGATCATTGGCTCCCTGTACCACAAATAATGGTTT
>CBFQYI010000741.1:0-1559 GCA_965720825.1 uncultured Chryseobacterium sp.
AAAGCATTTTGCTTTGTTGAGCATCATGATTTTGTAAATGAGTAACAATTTGATCAAAGAGAGTTCTATCTTTTGATTTTAATTTTTCTAAGAGTGTATCTAATTTTTGAGTTTGAATCCCTAGTCTATTTTTTGCTGATTCCATAGTCGGTTTGAGAGGCTTTTGCGTTCTCAAAGTTTCTTTGATTTTATCGGTAGTGTCTTTTTTGACCTCTTTATTCCACTGGTTTGTAAAACTGGTCATATTCTCTAGACTATTCAGTAGACGTTAAATCAAAGTGTCATATTTGAATAACCTGGTAGTAATATTTTCTACACATATTTACATATACTTCTAGTATATTTTTCTATCATACTGGCTCGACAAAAGTCAAGTTTTTTTGTCTTAAGCTAGTTAACCAACTTAAATATCTTTTAGTCTAAAATTATGTCATTTGAATCTAAAGGAATGGTGCGAGATCGATGAAATTCTTTATAGCGCTGAAACCAATGAACAATATTTACAATTTGCAGGCTATGATTACGATAAAAAAAATATTGAAAATCTATCTAAGATGAAATTTCTGATTTCAGAAATATTTGTAAGGTCATTTTCTAAACCAAGAATATTATTTTTATCTTCAATAGAAAACATATCTGAATCCAAGACAAAAACCCTTGAATTGAAACTGCATGATTTGAGAGGCACAAAGATAAAAAGTAGACATTTCAAATTTAATGGAAAGCAGGTAAACTGGAATAATTGGAGACAGTTCAATAGCTGTGAAAATGATAACAATAAGAGAAAAATAGTTTTTGATGAGTTTATCAAAAAGACAAAATATATTTCTCCTGTAATAAATTTACGATTTAAAAGAATCAGAGAAATTTATTCTAATTTTTCAGACAAAATTAATGAAAACTCGAGGAAGACATTTAACCCATTAGACGGTTACCTCATTAGTGAAAAAATAACTTTCTCAGGACTAAGAGTGTTGGTTTCAGAGTTGGGACAACGTGCAAGAGCACGCTTTCAAAGTGAGCTTAATTGTGGTAGTAAACTTATCGGAAAGGATCCTGAATATTATGATGATTTTTATTTTTTTCGCAACAGAATTTTCAGTGGTATTGAGAAATACATTTTGAAGATTAATCCTGTCACGACAGTTAAGAAGACCTTACGATCGATTGGCTTTGATTTTTCAAAAATTCACTTTGATACGAATGATAGGCCAAATAAATATCCATCACCGATTTGCTTCTTTGTAAAAGTTCCAAGTGATATCAGAGTCTTGTACAAAAATGAAAGCCCCTACTTCAATCTGCAAAGCTGCTATCATGAAACTGGACATGCAATACATGCCTCTTCAATAAATCCAGACTTGAACTACTGGGAAAAATACAAATTTTCAATGGGAATTGCTGAAATATTTTCAATACTAATAGAGAGATTGACAAAAAATCCGTTATATTTGAAAGATATTGGGATCACAAATGATAAAGTGTTATGTGAACTGGTCTCAAAAAATAATTTCATGGAACTATTTTTTGTCGTCTTTTAAACTGCAAATTCACTGATG
>CBFQYI010000742.1:0-1558 GCA_965720825.1 uncultured Chryseobacterium sp.
CTAATAGTGAGAGAGACCTATCTATCACAAGAGCCTATTTCTTTTGTGCTTTTCCTTCATCCTTTTGTGCTTTTGCTTCGTCTTTTTGTGCTTTTGCTTCGTCTGTTTGTGCTTTTGCTTCGTCTGTTTGTGCTTTTGCTTCGTCTGTTTGTGCTTTTGATGTCGGTTTAGATTTATAATAGATCTCTAAAAATTTTATACTCTCGATTGACGGAATGAATTTAAATAAATCACCAGATATTGCCTTTTTTATAACCTGCAGTCCATCAATCAAAAAAGATTCTTCAGGCAAAGTAATGGTAAGTTCAGATTTGTTAAAAGATATTGAAATCTTATCGCTATCTGCTAGAATCCTTCTTTTGACAAGAGAAGATGTTTTTTCTTCATCAGTTTTTAAGATCTTTAATATGTTGACATTGTAACTTAGCGTTTTTCCCGCTAATCTATGGTTAAAGTCGACCTGAACGCGTCCGGAACCGATAAACCTCACAAAACCGCGTCTATCGTCGATATCAACTACATCTCCAGCCTTTATTTCATCAGCTTTATCACCAAATTTTCTTTGTGGTATCATTCTAACCTTATTTGGATCTCTTAAACCAAATGCCTTGTCAGGAGAGATATCAACATTCAAATTATCACCAATTTTTGAAGTGGATAGAAATTCGTCGAGTCCCTTTAATACCCATCCTTCCCCTATCGAGACTAATCTAGGTTCATATTTTATGCTTGGATCGTACAGATTAGATTTTTTTGCATTTTCTTCAATAGTAGTTTCAAAAATTTCGTCTGAATCCTTTACCTTAGCAGTATAGTCTATAAGAATGAGTGAACCTTTCGCTATTGCCACGAAATTTGCTGTCGATTTACCATAATATTAAGCTTAACAACTCGCAGCTATTGAGTCAGAATAATGTTGGCAACTGACAATCCATCCTTTATTGCCGGCACGCCCAAGATTGACATCGATGATGAGATGGCAGAAAGAGTTCTCATAACATGGTAACTACTTACCTCGCCCATAGATCCTACTCTAAATACTTTTCCCTTAAGTTCCCCAAATCCGCCAGCTAATAGAACCCTGAATTTGGTTGAAATCAACTGTCGAAATTTTTTGTCATCAATGCCAGGAAGGTAATTTACCGCTATTACCACATTGCTTCTGGAACTTGCATCGGCAAATGGCGTAAAACCTAGGGCTTCCAGCCCTGAATAGAATGCATCAGCACACTTTCTATGCCGCCTAATCCTATTTTCCATTCCTTCTTCAATAATAATATTTAATGCCTCTTGGTAAGCATAAAAAAGACTTACGGCAGGTGTGAAAGGGGTTTCAAAACTGTCACTGTAATATTTGAAATATCTCTTTAGATTCAAATATTGACTAGGTGGGGGATTTTCAATCATGTATTTTTTAGCTTCTTTGCTTATTGAAATTGGAGCTATTCCAGGAGGGGCGGCTAGAGCTTTCTGAGTTGCGGTGAAGCAGATATCTACATTCCACTTGTCTACAGGTAGTTCATCACCCCCCAGAATTGAGACTGCGTCTACAATAAAG
>CBFQYI010000743.1:0-1555 GCA_965720825.1 uncultured Chryseobacterium sp.
TATAGATCAAGATAACAACTGTACATGCTAAAGCAAAAATACTTAAGTGGTCTCCAAGAAAAGGAACTTTAAACGGAAGCTTGATCAAGTCATCATACGCTGTTAAGTCTTTTGCAAACCAGAACCCTTGTCCTCTAAGATCAATAAAGTTCGGGAAGAAACGGAACAATGCATAGAAGATAGGAATCTGAACTAATGCAGGTAAACATCCCGCCATCTGATTTACTCCTGCCTTTCTGTAAACTTCCATTGTAGCCTGCTGTTTCTTCATCGGATCTGCATCCTTGAACTTCGCATTCACCTCATCAATTTCAGGACGAATCACCTTCATCATTGCACTTAGCTTGTGCTGCTTATACATAATTGGTGAAAGGATCAGTTTCACAATGATTGTCATTACAAAAATTACCCAACCTGCTGATAATCCCCACGCAGCAATAATGCTGTATAACCACATGAAGAAATAACGGTTCATTGCTCCGATGAATGACCAACCTAAAGGAAGAATCTCATCAAAGTTTTTATCGTAAGATTTAAGCAATGGCAAATCCAATGGCATAAAATACCATGTAAAGTCCTGGTTTAGCTCACTTCCTGTCATTTGCACAAAACCTTCATAGTTGAATTTCTTCAAATATTCTCCTTCTTCAACATTTTCCTGGTTTCCTTTATTTTGAGTAAATCCGTTTTTAGCTTCGATTACTGAAGAGAAAAACTGTTGCTTTACCCCAATCCAGTTAAGGGTTTCTTTTTCCTCTTCCATTGTTGTCCTTCCATCATAATCATAGTCTTTATAATTATTGAAAGCATAAGAAAACTCTGAGTGAGACTGCTCCTGAGCTCTACCTTTTTCCAGGTTTCTTACATTATAGTCCCAAATGAAATCTGCTTTGTTATCAGAAGTAATTTTAGAAAGGCCTTGAGTTCTTACTTTAAAATCAAGGGTATATTTTGGAAGCAGTGTGTAAATGAATTGAATTACAGCACCATTATAATCTGCAGTTAAGGTTACCGCATTTCCATTAACAGTAGGTGAGAAAACTAAATCTTTAGTATTAACAATCTTTCCTGTTTTATCTTTAAACTGAAAACCGTAGTTTGAATTATTTTTGGTGATCAGATACAGTGGCTGATCTGCATTGTCTGTTTTGTGATTGTAGGCTTTATATTTTAAAAGCTCTACTTTGGAAACCTGTCCTCCTAAGCTTGAAAATTCAAGTTTCAATTCATTATTTCCAAGGCTTGCCGTCTGGATTGCATTAGGAGTTACATTTGGATTGATATTGTTTGCCTGAGTTTGCTTTACGGCATTTTTAGCCTGTTCCGTTTTTTGCTCCTGAGCTTTCAACTCCGCTTCTTTCGTTTGTTTGTTCTGGAAGTAGAACATAAAACCGAAGAGAACAAGGCATAAAACCGCGAAACTAATCATTTGCTTCTTATCGATTCCGTTGTTTTGTTGCATTTTATTTTATATTAAAATTTTAAATTTAAAATGTACGCACTGATGTACGTAATTTGAGCTGACAAAAATACTGTTTTTTTATCAAAACTCTAT
>CBFQYI010000744.1:0-1546 GCA_965720825.1 uncultured Chryseobacterium sp.
TTAATGGTTTAAAAATAAAAGCTTAAACCAATTTCAAATTAATAGTACAAAGATAGTGTATTTATTTAATGTAACAAAAATTATTACAGTTTAATTCTGACAAGTGGATAATACCTGATTTCTTTTCTCTAATATCCCTTTTAAGATCATCATCAGAAATGCAAGAAGCCCAAAAATGACACCTATCCATGGAATATACTCTACTCCTTTTGTAACAATCACCCACCCTCCGATTGTAGTTCCCACCGTAACTCCAAGATTTCCGAAAGATGTAGCAAGACTATTCGCAAACTCCAGTGATTCCGGTGCTGAAGAAATCATATAAGTGGATGCATTCAAAAAGCTAGGTGAATAAAGAAATCCCCAGATTCCGATAACTGCTATCGTTGCCCATACATTTCCGTCAGAAAAATAGAGAAGAACAGGAACTACAATAGTTCCGGAAAGAAAAATAGCGGTGGTACCTGCCACATTTCTATTAAGCATTTTTCCGGCTACTCCATTGGCGAATACTCCGATAATTCCAAATAATAAGAGCATATAGCTTACCATTGAAGTATCCATTCCTTTGGCTTTATTCAGGTAGTCTGCAAAATAACTATAAGTAGAAAACCACGCCGTAATCATGAAAAAATTAGTCAGTGTACTCAGTACAAATGGAGGTTGTTTCAATATTCTGATTTGATTTCCATAAGATTTTTTCTCCTTCACAGGCATTGGAGGAAGAATAAAATAAATGACAACCAGAGCAATCAGACTTACCACAGTTTGTATCATAAATGAATATTCCCAGGACCAAAGTCCTGCAACCCACGTCGCAAAAGGGACTGTTGTTACCATGGCAATGGCTACTCCGTTAAAAACAATTCCCATCAATTCATTCTTTTTTTGATGATCTGCCTGAGATACCGCCACACATAATGCGGTGGCAATATACACCGGCTGAAGGAATGCAGGTAAAATTCTCACCAGCATCAGCAGCCAGAAAGGAGGCGAAAAAGAAGATATAAATCCCGTAATCAGAAACATGAAAATAGCAGCCAGCATTATTTTCTTACGGTCAAAACCTGAGGTAAGCAAGGTCATAAAAGGTCCTGTAAGCGCAATGATTAAAGCAAAAGCACTCAAGAGAAATCCAGCTTTGTCTATACTGATTTGATAATGTTCTGCAATCTGCGGAAGAATTCCGATAACACCAAATTCTGTTGTAATAACTGCTATAAATCCGAGACATCCAATGTATGCATATTTCTTCATGATCCTTTTATTCGTCAGATTTTAAGTTTTGATGGGCAAAATCAGCCATTTCATTTACCGCTGACTGTACTTCTTCCAACAGTTCTCCCATGTGCATAAATCCGTGAACCATATCCTTGTAAAGGCTCGTTTTAAGTTCAACTCCTGCATTTTTCATATTTTCAGAAAGCTGCTTCCCATCATCCAGCAAAGGATCATGTTCTGCCAGAATGATTAAGGTAGGTGGTGTTTCTTTAAAATCTCTGATCAAGATAGGAATTGCCAGAGGATTATCTTTCTCATCTTCCGG
>CBFQYI010000745.1:0-1542 GCA_965720825.1 uncultured Chryseobacterium sp.
CACATTTGAGATTCATTGATCTCAAAAAGATCGAATGATGAAAAAGAATCTTTCTAGTTTTTTGAAGTTCAAAATAAAAATATGCCATTAATGATAATTCGTTATTTTAACCGAAAAATAAAATTACTTATTCAGCCAGCTTAAACATTCAGCAATTTGCATTTTACTGATAAAAACCTCAGCATTCACTTCCGGTTCAGGAGAAAGCCTAAGCTCTACTTTCTGACTGGAATGCTTAATAATTTCGGAAACAGCGTCTTTATTAATGATAAACTTACGGTTTATTTTAAAGAAAATTTCAGGATTCAGCTTCTGAATAATATCCTTAATGGTATCATCATAAATATAGGTCTGATGATCTTTAGTAGTGAGGAAAAGGTACTTTCCGGACGCAAAAAAATAAGCGGTGTTATGTTCATCTATTGATTTGAGTTTATTCCCTTCTCTTACCATAAAACGCTTCATAACCTCATCACCTGCCTGTCTCAGTGATGAAATAGATTTAAGAACCGGTTCAGGATCAAAATTATTTCTTATGGAGATAAATTTTTGTAAAGCTTTATGTAAATCTTCTTCTTCAAAAGGCTTCAGAAGGTAATCAATTGTGAAATGTCTGAAAACCCTCATCGCATATTCATCAAATGCAGTAATGAAAATAATAGGAGTAAAAAGCTCTATCTGTTCGAAAATTTCCAGACTCATTCCATCTCCAAGATGAATATCCATAAAAATAAGATCTGCAGAATCTCTTTCAAAGAAATCAATTGCCTGTTTTTTGGAACGAAGAATAACAGTCTCTGTAACAGGGACAATGCTCTGTGTATCTAAAAGATTTTTCAGATAATTCACAGCCAGCAGCTCATCTTCTATAATGGCAATTTTCATAACGATGCAAAAGTACAAAAAAACCGCTGAAACAATTAAGTTCAAGCGGCTTCCTCTGTATTGAATTTGATATGAAGTTCTATAAATTAGGGTTATTCTTCTTCGCACTCATTGGATATTCAATGGTATATCGCGGATCATTCTGCTGAAGAATATACTCTTTACCACTAATGGTGTGGCTTATTTTTTTCTGATTTGCTCTTCTTAAGTCGAACCATCTTTGTCCTTCCAAAGCAAATTCCCTGAATCTTTCATCCAGAATAAAGTTCATAAATGCTGTAGAATCCATTGAAGACACTGCATTTTGTACAGAACTATACCCTTCCGGAGTATATCTGTTTTTTAATACTTTCAGAAGTGTTTCTTTAGCTTCAGCCAGTTTGTTCAGCTTTAACAATGCTTCAGATTTTATAAAGTACTGCTCTGCTGTTCTGAAAGACACTTTGAATTCTAAACTTCCTCCTTTGGTGACTTTATACTTACTACCATTTTTTTCAAAATACATGCCAAACCTTTTATCCGTAGCAGAATTATATGAAGAAATAAGTTCTGGAGATGCAAAACATAAGTTTTTTATAGAGTTATCCCATGTATTATCCAAGGCCATAATAGATTCCGGGGAAGCATAATGATTAGGTACTGTGTTTGCGGTATTCA
>CBFQYI010000746.1:0-1541 GCA_965720825.1 uncultured Chryseobacterium sp.
CTCAATGTTGCCTGGTAACTTCCTGCAATTCCTAAAGTATAGGTATTGATTTTTGTAGAATATCCTCCTGAAAAGCTATAGTTTTCAAACTTCATATCACCACCTACACTGTCCGCTGCTACATAAGGGTAGATGAGGTCATAATCTGAATTTTCGTTCCATATCACCTGCTTATTTTTCCCTTGTGTGTAAGATGCATTTCCCCAGACTGATGTTTTATCATCGAGCTTCTGTAAGCTGTACACTTCCGCGCCCCATAAGTTTCTTCCTTTTCCTTTTTGTTGCAGCTGGTTAGGAGTGTTGCTTTTTTCTGTCAATACATTAAAAATAGTGCTGCTATACTTCCTTGCTCCTGCATAGCTGGCCGGATTAATGGTAATAGTGTTTTTAATAAGCCTTTCAAAGCTATATTCTTCACGTATTTTTTCTATAATGGTGTCATTGATCTGAGCATGCATTCTTATCCCCGAAAAGGTGGTGAGCAGGATAGATATGGAAAGAAAATATTTCATTTTAATTGAATAAAGATGGCTTTACACCATGTTCAAAGTCTGTTGTGGAGTTATTGGTATCTTTAAGGATATTTTTACCATCCATTGTTTTTCCTGTCACTTTTCTGCGGACAGCTTTTCCAAAACGGTTTTTATCTCCGTCAAAAGTAGTTACGGAAGTCCATCCCATATCTAAAGAAGGTGATGTTACCAGCCATTGGAATGAATCCTGTACACTTAAATTAATGGCATCTGTAATCCATTCATTGGGAATCTTAACAGCGGTTCCGTCCATAGGATATATATCACCGCCAATGGTAAGGTTATACGTGTAAGTATAAGAATTTTGAGCAACCAAAGCTTCATTAGTCATTCCCTGAGGCATACGTGCTAATGCATAAGCATAATATCCTTGTGTATGAATCACCATTTTATCAAAAACATTTACCATTTTCGGAACGGCCGGATTGTCAATGTCATCAGAATCTTCTTTGAAAATCTGGAAGTTGGCATTGGATAGATTAATGGATGAAGGATTAAAATCTTGATGATTAATAGCGTCTTCTGCAATAATAATAGATTCTCCGGCTTTTACCGGATACATGGTTCCATTTCCCGGAATTCTGATAATAGCACCTGCAGATAGAGCAGTTCCTACGATATTAGGGCTGTAATCCTGTTTTTCATTGGTCATAAAGCTGGACTGTATCAGAAGCATGCCGTCTGCATATAAAGTCTTGTCTGTATTGTTGGTAATTTTAAAATACTGATCACCAAAATACATGGCTCCCTCTGGTGTTTTGGTTCCTGTAAAAAATACTTCTTCAAGAATCAGATCACTGCTGTTGCCTGATTTCAAAGAGAGATCCAGCGTTTTGCTGGTTTCATTACCATTGATAACGATTCCGTTTTGTACACCGGCAACTTTAGCTTCTACCGATCCGGAGTTGTCACCATACACAATGCTCCCTTCCGCAGTAATATTATACGTTCCTGAAGGAAGGACAACCTGCAAAATATTGTTGTTTTTAAGTTCCTGAGTAATGGTAA
>CBFQYI010000747.1:0-1539 GCA_965720825.1 uncultured Chryseobacterium sp.
CGTTTAAATTGTCGCAGGATATGATATCCAACAACCGAACCGCTCAATATCAGTAAGATAAGCAATGAAATATCATAAAATCTTGCTTTTTGTCCCATTTCCTCACTTTTCTGGCTGAGTTCAACCATATTCAGCTTTCTGCTTTCATATATTTTAGCCGTAATTTGGGTGATTTCATTGGAGATATTCCTTGCTCGTGGATTAGCAATAGAGGAATTGTCGTCCATATTTCCAACAGAAAGGTAACGATGCAGAAGTTTATCTTTGGTTGTTTTTTTCTCCATAGCAAGAACGCTTAACCTGTGGATCAGCTTTTCCTCTTCAGCATTCACATTGTCTTTGGAGAGAGAATCCAGGAAATTTTCAATCTGACTGATTTTTTGGTCGATACCTTCAAGATGAGTGGTGTCATTCGTTGCGATAGAAGCTCTGATCCTGCTTTCTACCCCCAAAATATCACGGTCTATCTCCCTCAAATGATTGCTTGAACGTAATTCCTTCAACAAGGTATTGTTATTCTGAATCAGCGCCTTGGTATTTCCTGCAGAATTGAGCTGAACAGCAATCAACAGGAGTGAGCCCGCAATAAAGGTCAGGATAATAAAATAACTGAATCGTTTGTTATCCATTACTGAAGATATATTTTTCATAAATAACGGTCTGATTTTTAAGGTAAAAAGTTCCGGTGAAAAGTCGGGATATCCCGGAACTGTTCACAAGTTGAAATCAAAAGATGGATTAAAATGCCAGGTATCTGTTAATGCTAAAAGACATTCATTCTGGTGTTGAGAGCCTTACGGTATGCATCTGCTACGGGAATGAATTTACCATTGATCATAATACCACCGTCCTGAAGAGTATCAATTTTGCCTACAGAAACAATATAGGAACGGTGAACTCTTATAAAATGATCCTTCGGAAGACGTTCTTCAGCCGTTTTCATTTTACCGTGGATCGCAAACATCTTTTCTTTGGTGTAAAATTTTACGTAATCACCCATAGCCTCAGCATAGAAAATATCGTCCAGCTTTAAGCGCCTTGTAATATTGGAGTCCCTTACGAAAAGAAACTCATCCCTTGTTACTTCTACATTTTCTTTTCTGCTTTCAAGAATCGTCTGCGCTTTGCTTACTGCCTGCAGAAATCTTACCGGCATAATGGGCTTCAGAAGTTAATCTGCAATATTAAGCTCAAATGCTTCCAATGCATATTCTTTTTTTGAGGTTGTGAAAATGATGATGGTCTCTTTACCGGAAAGCGTTTTCGTGAGCTCAATTCCTGTCATTTCCGGCATTTCTATATCAAGAAATATCAGATCGACGGAATTGGACTGGAGATAATGATAGGCTTCTATAGCATTGGAAAACTCGCTGACAATAGAAAGATCAGGGACCTGTTTGGCGAGATGTGCTAATGTTGTTCTTGCAATATCATTATCATCCACGATTAAGGCTTTCATAGGTATAGTTGTTTATGATTTACACAAAGATAATTATTCCTTTTTTATTTTGTGTTATCTGAAATATGAACGGATCATCA
>CBFQYI010000748.1:0-1530 GCA_965720825.1 uncultured Chryseobacterium sp.
AATTCCGGTGGGGTTAGGAACTGACGGAACAAGAGTAGCAAGTTACAATCCATGGGTGGCTCTATACTGGATTACTACAGGAAAAACAATAGGAGGAACTCAGGTGATGGGTAAAGAAAATACGCTGGACAGAAAAACAGCCTTATCACTTTCTACCTACGGAGGATACGAACTGATCAAAGACTATCAGAAAGGAAAAATACAGAAAGGATACTTTGCAGATCTTACTATTTTGGATAAAGATTATTTCACGGTCAATGATGAAGAAATCAAAAATATTACTTCAAAACTGACGGTCGTAGATGGAAAAGTAGTCTATGGAGACGAAACCTACAAAACAGCGGCTCCGGCACCGCTTCCCGTTATTCCGGACTGGTCACCGGTAAAATATTACGGAGGCTATCAGACAAAATAACAGATAATCTATTAGAATCTTTAACACCTAGACAATATCACAACTGAAGGGGTAAAAATTCCCCTCCTCTGGAGGGGTGGCGAAAATTCAAAGAATTTTTGACGGGGTGGTCTTACACGCAAAGCCATCAACAGTATTAAATACTCCCAATCATCCGTGTCAATCCGTGTAATCTGTAGTTAAAAAAACAAAAATCATCTTAAAAATTCATTCCAATCATGAAAAAATTAATCCATATCATCACCAATACCAATCCTGGAGGAAAATTGACAGACATTGCCCTTTTAGTGTTCAGAGTTTTACTTTCCGTAGAATTAATCGTAGCACACGGATTAAAAAAAATAGGAGTAGGCGTTTCAGAAGCAGAGCAGGTACCCAACCCGCTGCATCTTCCTGAAGCTTTCAACAGTCTTTTCGCTGATGCTGCCAATCTGGTATTTCCGGTATTTGTAATCCTTGGTTTTTTCACAAGAATTGCTGTGTTGCCGATCTTAGCGGTGACGCTTACAGGATACTTTATTCTCCATTGGAATGATGCTTTATTGGTAAAAGACACTCCTTTTATGTACAGTTTGTGTTACCTGTTTTTACTGTTTATGGGAGCTGGAAGATATTCAGTGGATCATTATTTAACAAAGAAATCATTATGAAAAAACTGATTGCCATTGTACTGTTGCTGCAGATTTTTATTCCGGCTCAGCTTTCTGCTCAGTTTAAGCTGATGAGGTTTGATGAAGATTATGCTTCCTATAAAGACTCTGCAAAAACTTTTTACAACTCCATCAAATACATACCCATTGCAGAAAAAAGCAACAATTATCTTTCATTGGGAGGAGAAGCAAGACTTGAATTTGTAGACTTTAATAATGAAGATTGGGGAAGAATGGACATTGGAAGCAATCCTTTTCTGATTCAGAGATACAATGTACATGCAGATCTGCATCTGGGCTCAAGAGTAAGAATTTTCGGGCAGGTGAGAAGTGCATGGGAAAATGGAAGAAAGAATGGTCCGAGACCTATTGACGAAGACCATTTGAATATCCAGAATCTCTTCATTGATGTAGATATCCTGAAAAATGAGAAAGAAAAACTGACGGTGCGTGCAGGAAGACAGG
>CBFQYI010000749.1:0-1509 GCA_965720825.1 uncultured Chryseobacterium sp.
TTAAGAGCATAATTAGTCGATTCATAAAAATTATATATTTTCTCTAAATCCCCCAGTAACGAATTTTTGATTTTCTCTAATTCTGAATATTCACTTGTTAAACTATTGTATTCTATCGTTTGTTCAGGCGTTAAGTCTTTTTTAGTTTCTGCAATTTTTGACTCTAAAGCTTCGATATTTTTTATAATAGACTCTTTATCTCCTTTGTGTTGTAACTCTTCTTTTTTCTTTCTTAATTCTTCTTGGTAAATAAAATATTGAGAAATATCATTTTTTCTTATTTCGTCATTTTGACCTAATTTCTCTACGAAATCTTCGTAAATTTTATTGTATTTTGGATCTTCTCTGAGTAAATTTCTTATATATTTTTTTAATTCATTTGAATTCCTTAAACTCTTATCAACTAAATCTGATAAGTGATTTTGAGGAATATATTTTATACTTCCTAAAATGCTGTTCTTTCCATTTTCTCTTTTTATGTTCTGTCTTATACCTAAATAGTTTTCGACCGTAAAATCAAATTCAGGATCATCAATACTTAAATCATACAAGTCTTTTTCCTTATTATCATTTGCATCTTTATATTTTAGAACAGAATCATTTTGATTTTCGTAAAATGTTTTAGCAATATTGTATAGTAATATTGACTTGCCTGAAGATTTTCCCCCTATGATTACATTTAAATTTTTATTAAAATATATAGGTGTAGTTGTGAACTTATTATCAGAGGAAGCAAATATTATTTTGTCAATCATTAAACTATCCAATTTTTCTGATTCAGGCATTTCTGCTTGAATTTTTACTCTTTCTTCTGGTTCATAGATAATCTGTTTTAACCCTTCAAAAGTTGGTTGTGCTTTAATCCATGTGAAACAATGGCCAAGTTCTTTAGAATTAGTTTTTTTTAAATCTATCGCAAAGCTATGAGCATCACTACAATGTAATAATCTATTGTTAACACCTTGTTTTATTAATGATTCTTTACCTTTTAAGGCTTGGACAGATGTAGGTGATGCTGAAAATACAAAGTGAGCACAATTTATCACGCTTTTCTTTTCAAGAGGTGAGCTATCCCATCTGAAATCTTCCCATTCAGCTTTACCAATTGCTTTAAAATATTTATCTTTCAAAAAAGTATTTGGTTCTGATCTTTCTCCAAGAATGTCTTCAATTTTAGATAATTCAAAATTAATATTATTAAAACCAATATCAATTGGATTTGCATTAGTTCTTTTTTCTAACGGAGTACTTTCAATAATATGTTTTCCTAAATCAATAAGAGAATCCCGTGTTATTACACCTCCCCAAGAATATGAATTTGGTGAATCAATATCCAGATTCCCTTTTCCTCTCAAATTTGATAAAAAATGTGTTTCTATTTGTTCTACAGATAAAATTGAATCATCGGCAAAAATTATATGGTAGTTCAGCCTTCCTAATTCTGTACTTCCTACAAATTCCTTTAGCCTAAATTCGATTACAGGCAATATTAATTCAATGTTTTTAAGT
>CBFQYI010000750.1:0-1508 GCA_965720825.1 uncultured Chryseobacterium sp.
TTAACTATCAAAAAACAATTTCTGAAGAAAAAATTAAAATAGCTGAAATTGAGCAAATTGAAAAAGAGGCAGAAAATATAACAAAAACTGCTAATGATAGAAAAATTAAAATTTTTGAAGACATTAAAAACAATAGAAAATTATATGATAATTTGTTGATAGATTTTGTTTCTCGTATAGATAAAATTAAAGAAGAGGATCCTGAATTAAAAATTGAAGGAAAAATTTATTTTAACTTTCCAAAATATCGTGAAATAATTACAGATTTTAGTCACGGAAATACAAAATCTTATTCTGAGTATGGAATTTTCAATGAAGAAAATAAAGCTTTAATGGAATATGATTTTGAACAATATTCAGCTGATTTAAAAGCAGTTTTTGAAAATATTGAAAATGGAAATTATAGATTAAGAAATAATATTTCTAAACAAGATGCAATAATTAAAATTTTAGAACAAAAGCACTTCTTTGACCACTGGGACATAACTTATAAAAAAGACACAATTCATAAAATGTCTACAGGAAAAGCAAGCTTGGTTTTATTAAAAGTAATGATAAAATTAAGTGAGATTAAAGGTCCAATATTAATTGACCAACCAGAAGATAATTTGGATAATCGCTCTGTTACGAATGAACTTATTGAATATTTAAAAGAAAAGAAAAAAGAACGACAAATAATTTTAGTAACTCATAATGCCAATATTGTAGTAAATGCAGATGCCGAAAATATTATTATTGCAAATCAAAGAGGACAAAGCGATGATGATGAATTAGGAAGTCCATACTTATTTGATTACATAAATGGTGCATTAGAAGATGTAAATCCTATTTCCACAAATCAAGACGAAAAAGATTTATTAAAATCTATGGGAATTAGAGAGCATATTACTCAAATTGTCGAAGGAGGAAAAGAAGCCTTCAAAAAGCGTGAAGAAAAATATGGATTCTAAAATGACCATCCAAGACCTAAAAAACAAAAACCTCCTCCTCTTCGAAGCCATTTCCGGAAGCCGTGCTTTTGGGCTGGCGACGGAGAATTCTGATACGGATATCCACGGAGTGTATTATCTGCCAAAGGAAGATTTCTTTGGACTCAACTATATTCCGCAGGTTTCCAATGAGACGAATGATATCACGTATTATGAAATCGGGAGGTTTGTAGAACTACTTCAGAAAAACAATCCTAATATCCTGGAAATTCTGGCAAGTCCGGAAGATTGTATTCTGTACAAGCATCCGTTGATGGATCTGCTGAAAACTGAAGATTTCCTGTCAAAACTCTGCAAAGATACTTTTGCTGGTTATGCTGTTTCTCAGATTAAAAAGGCGAAAGGTCTTAACAAAAAGATTTTAAATCCTGTTGATAAAGAAAGAAAATCAATTCTGGATTTCTGCTTTATTTTGGAAGGACAAGGTTCTGTACCGTTGAAAAAATGGCTGGATGAGGATGGTTTCTCACAGGAAAATTGCGGATTGATAAACATTGATCATACCAAAGGAATGTTTGC
>CBFQYI010000751.1:0-1503 GCA_965720825.1 uncultured Chryseobacterium sp.
TACTTAGGGCATTATCAACTAAGCACGAGCATTTTTTGTGGTGAAATATCTACTTTAATCCTAAGAAGGTGAACGGTGCAGACTCTTTAAATTCTGCATTGGATTTTCCGTTATAAGTGCGGTTATTGCTGAGGTCCAGTTTCATCACTTTTCCTTTAGGGCTTAGATCAAAATCTTTAAGATCCACCCAAAAAGTGTTGGGTGTGAAAACTGTTTCAAAATAATACACCAGGTTTTTCTGATCCGAAACAGAACGCCATCTTGTAGACGAAATATTAGGTTCCGTAGCAGAAGTGATTCCATAAGGAACAGAACAGTTTCTGATCACACTGAAAACACTGGCCACCGCTGTACGGGTATCGGCTGTCTGAGGAATGGCATTAATGTAGTAAGAAGCTCTTACAAAACGGTCTGCAGCACGGTTGGTTCCCGGAAGCATAACCGTTCCCGGAATCCCTTTCCAGTAATTGTTAAGGGCTAGTTGCTCTTCAAAAACAGGAGAGTTTGTCATTACCGTATAAGACGGATCATGATGAATAACCAGTTTTCCGTCAATATATTCAAATACAGCATTGTCTCCTGAAGCATCGGAAATGGAAAGATGGACGGTTGTAAATCTTTCTGTTCCCGGAATATAATCACTTACAATAACGAAAGGTTCTTTGCGTGAAAATTCTACCGCTTCTTTTACCGTAGCAAAATTATCAAGATAATATTGTGCCCATAATGAAATGGCAATTCCTTTTTTACTTCCTTTTCCATCAAATTTTGGATACTGGGATTCTCCTAACCAAAGCAGGTTGGCAACTAATCCCTTTTCATTCATGCCGTCTGCTGAAGCAATATCCCATGAAGAACTGATAAGGCTGCCGTACTTGGCGGTCCATTTTACAGATTTAGAACCTACCTGCCCGTTGCGGTCTATACCTTTCGGGAGAACCCATAAATTGGCGGGGATTTCGTCGCGCCAGTCCATAGAACGGGCTGTGATAACGGTATTCTGGGGACCTTTGTAAACTACCCTTGTACAGGCTTCTGAAGGATTCCATAATCCTATAGAGAGGACCAGAGAAAATAAAATTAATGGGAACTTTTTCATAATAGTATTATTTGAATTTAAATTTTATATTGAATTTATTATGAATAATTCAATGGATTTTCGTCATATTCATTATTTGGTGATATAAATTTAGCGAAATTTGTTTAAATAAAACAATTATTAAGGTTAATAATGTGTAATCCCTGTTATGAATCATGATTAAAGAGTAGATGCCTGATTATTGGATTTTTTTTTGTATATTTTAAATAAATGACATAAAAAAGGGGTAAAAATGAAGAATGTTTTAATATGCTTTTATGCTTTTTTTACTTGGTTATTTTACAAAAATGCTTGTCGGAAGGGTATTTAAAATTAGATACCACAAAGTAAAAAGCTGTTCAAAAAAATACTATATTTGATAGATAGACTGAAAAGATATATGAATTTTATAGAATGCCATGAGG
>CBFQYI010000752.1:0-1501 GCA_965720825.1 uncultured Chryseobacterium sp.
AATAATCTATTTCATTGATGCCAATAAAAAAAGGCTGTCTTCAATAGAGGACAGCCTTTTTTGTAATGTATGTTATTTTAAACAACTCTTAAATGTTGTTTGTTTTTTACGAGCCACAGACCAATGAAAGTAAGTAATCCGTTAAGAACAATTAGTTCTACTCCGATTTTATAGTCTGTATAAGTAGTAACAGCCAGATTGATTAAATAAGTCAAGATAGGAGCTAAAATCGTCACCGCAAGAATAGAGTATTTTCTGGAGATCTGGAACTTGGTAAAAATTCCAAAAGCAAAAAGTCCTAATAGTGGTCCGTAAGTATATCCTGCAATTTCCATGATCAGATAAACGATAGATTTGTCGTTCAATGCTTTGAAAACCATGATCAGGATGAAGAAAACCACAGTGAAAGTCAAATGCACTTTCATACGAAGGCGTTTTTTCTCTTTTTCAGTTTTGGTTTTATCTTCATTAAGGTTTAATAAATCTACACAATATGAGCTTGTTACAGCTGTTAAAGCTCCGTCTGCAGAAGGAAATAAGGCCGAAATTAATCCAATAATGAAAATAACAGAAATAGCCATCGGGAAATATCCCTGAAGCGATAAAGCCGGGAAAAGATCGTCTCCCATTACGTTTTTAATATTTCCTGCTGCATCTTTAAATCCGAAAATGTTCGTTACTGTTTCAGCGTTTATTGTTCCATATTCTGCGCCGTGCTGTAATGCAAAAAGGTATAATAACCCTCCCAGGAATAAGAAGGCAAGATTCACAATAAGAAGCGTTCCTGCAAAAGTCAGCATATTTTTCTTTGAATTCTGAAGATTATCCACAGAGATGTTTTTCTGCATCATTTCCTGATCCAATCCTGTCATAGCAATAGTAATGAAAATTCCACCCAGAATGGTTTTCAGGAAAAACGTTTTGGAATTCGGATCAAAATTGATGAAATGAGTATAGTTTTTCTGTTCAAGAATCGTATAAGCTTCTCCAAACGACAGATTCAGGTTGGATAAAATATAGACAATACAAGCTACAAGACTGATAATCATAAAAGATGTTTGTAGTGTATCTGTAATAACGATCGTTTTTACACCACCTTCAAAAGTGTACAGAAGTACCATCAACAGAAGAACAAGAGAAGTTACCCAGAACGGAACTCCCAACCCTTCAAGCAAAAATATCTGTAAAACATTTACTACCAGGTATAATCTTGCGGTAGCTCCAATTGCTCTTGAAATAATAAAAAAGATAGATCCTATTTTATGCGCCTCCACATTGAATCTTTTTCCCAAATACGTGTAAATAGAAGTCAGATTCATCTTGTAGTAGAGTGGCAGTAATATTGCTGCCACAATGAAATATCCGATGAAGAACCCGATTACCATCATGTAGTATTCAAAACCTCCATAGATATATTCGGAGCCGGTCATCTTTCCGACTGTTCCCGGAACGGAAATAAAAGTAACCCCACTTAAGCTGGTTCCTATCATCCCGAATGCTA